>CAMDMN010000015.1 GCA_945901965.1 Legionella genomosp. 1
CATGTGTTTTTCAGCAAAAGCCAGTTTTACTTTAGGTGCTCTACTGATTTCAACAGGAATTTTTTCGACAATTACAGCCAAAAACTCCAATAAAAACTATATTTATCTTGCATTAATCCCAATTTTTTTTGGAATTCAACAAGTTATTGAAGGAATAATTTGGCTGCAAATGTATGGGGATAAGTTTACCGGTTCATCATTTTGGGTCTATTTTTATTTATTTTTTGCATTTTATTTTTGGCCGGCCTTCATTCCACTTTGTTCTTATCGTATTGAGCAAAATACTACTAGAAAAAAAGTGTTGGCCGGATTTCTGCTTGCAGGCATTATATTAGGCGCCATAATTTACGTGCCAATATTACTTGGAGTTATCAGCACTAAAGCGATGGTCATGGGGCAATGCATTCAATATGACGTACATCAATCGATTACATTATCTAGCTTGTACACTATTTTTTATCTTTTCATAATTACTATGTCATTACTTATTTCATCCATACCAAAAATTAAACTATTGGGTATAGTCATTTTAATATCAGCAAATATATCTTACTGGTGGTATTTTCATGCATTCACTTCTACATGGTGTTTTTTTGCCGCAGCCATATCTATTTACATCGCTTACATCGTTTATCGATTACCTATAAAGCCTAATTAGATAAACAGAATAGGACTATCATGCAACCATTCTAATCTGTTCGTAACTTCGAGAATTTTTGCGCTCTAATTCCCATACATCCAAGGCCAGCTGCATATTCAACCAGCTCTCTGGAGCACCACCTAATAAATGTGCTAATCGGATCGCTATGTCTGGGGTAATTGGACGATGCTCATGAATGATCTGGGAAACTGTACGTCTGGAAACACCTAATCGCTTGGCTAATTCAGTTTGAGTCATATCCAATGATGGCAATATATCCTCCCGTAAGATGGCACCGGGATGAGTTGGTCTTCGGTCTTTCGATCTTAAAGTATTCATTAGTGATAATCCTCAAAATTAACATCATGAGCATTACCATTTTCAAAACGGAAACTAATTTTCCAATTTTTACGAACGGCAACACTCCATACGCTTATTCTAGCTCCTTTTAATTCATGTAAGTCCCAGCCTGGAATATTCATATCATTTACTAAAATAGCTGTATCAAGACGATCTAAAATTCGTGCTATCCTGGATAGATCTTTTCTATCTAACAACTTGCGAATATCTTTAGTAAAGAATTGCTCTAACCCCTTATGTTTGAAATTTTTTATCACAGTTATTCCATACAATTTATCTTAAATTGTAATCTATAAGGTTACAAAGTCAAGCGGTAAGTCATATCTATGTCTGAAATTAACAATGAGAAATTTTAGTCTGGTTAAAATGTTTTAAGATTTCAAGGTATAAATAGTATAATTTCCAAACGTAGTTCTTACCTTCTTTTCTAGGTGATAATTACGCTATAATTGCATATAAAAGCCAATCAATCCGTCATCATAAAAGTTGAATACTCAAGATTTTTAAAGTCTTTATTTAAATAAACTAACGCAAATGAAATGGATAATAACAAACTTAAACCCACCCCATATCCAAAAAAAGGAGGGCCTGCATATAATGAAATGAGAGTGAAAATAAAATTAGATGTCGCAAAAATAATGCATACATATAACGCATGTAAATATTCGGTCAAATAATACAAAATATTAAGTAATCCCCATAGTATGATATTCAAACCAACAGCAATAATTAGAATTAAAAGTATATTTAAATAAATAGGCAGGATATTAAAAGTTGATAATATAAAGCAAGCTGATAAAAACATGATGACGGTCATCGCTGATTGAGTTTTAAATAAACTTAATACGGATTCTTTGCCGGCTAGAACAAGCTCTGATTTAACTGCTGATATTTCAGCTAATGTTTTTCTTCGAAAAATAGTTTTCATAAATTTTGGATAAATTAAGCCAAAATTAGCCTCGATTTGCATTAAGAAAGTGGCAGTAGTAGGGATGATTGCAAGATATGCAATAAACATTGGTAAGTCATAAACTGGTGATAATCTTAATGGGGGGAAAATTACAAAACCGGTATTATCGTTATACCAGAAAAGATATTTATCAATCCAAAATCCAAAAGTATAAAAAAAACCTGAAAAAAACAAGCTAAAATAAAAGTTTTTTCTTTTTAAGAAATCAAATCTAATCAAATCGCTAGTTGGATAATAATCTAAAATTGAATGTAATAAAAATATTAATATAATAACTTGGGCGATTAAAAATTCAAATAACATAGTAATAAGATTAGGTTCATCTAATAAAAAATGAACGACTATCATAGAAAAATAACCTAATGAAAACCCCCATATTATAAACCGATAAGCTTTATTCCCGGTTAAAAGAACTACTGACACCCAAATCATGGATAAAATAATAAAAATAGATACAAGCTCTAATTTTAAAATAAAGCTATATTCGCTTAAGAAATAAAAAACGACTGGCACTGAAAGGGAAATTGATATAATTAACTGTAATAATAATACGCCAATAAAATTAGGAGTAATTTTATTAAAATCTTTTTCAATAATTATATCAGCAATACAGCGGAAAAATGTAAATTGTAAAAATGATCCAATAATCATCGATGATGAAAGCAAATAAGTAATAATAGAAAGAAATTGATAAGTTATCTTATATGATGGCGTAGAAAAGAATGAAAAAAAACAAGTGACAGATAAGCTTAATATCATAAATAAGCCAGGACCCGCTCCCATCAGGGTCGTCATAGTATATGCACGGAGCAAGCTTTTATAAGAACCTTGATCCCACAATTTTTTTAATTCAAACCCTATTCCTGCCATTTGATATCGCACGCTCGTAAATTGATTGGTAATTTTCTTTTAATTTTTCCATGCTGTAATATTTTCTTACTCTAGTCACTGCCGTTTCTTTTGCTTCTTCCCAGGCAGTCTTTGATGTTAATAATTCAATTGACGCCTCAGCAAGACCTTCGGCATTACCTAAGCTTACTATCCTTCCTGCTTTTCCAAGGGATTTATCTTCAGGACTTTTTCCTTCAATAAGCTCCCGACAACCGCCAACGTCAGTCGCTACAACCGGCAAACCAACAGCAAAACTTTCTAAAATAACAAAAGGGGAGCCTTCACTAATCGAACTCATTACTAGCAAATCTATTTTAGGATACATTTCCATCATAGGGTGCTCGCCAAGAAATTTAATTTTATTTTCAAGGCCTAAGATTGCGACTAAGTCTTTGCAGCTGGCAACATATTCTTTATCTTCTTCAATTGATCCGATGATCCACGCTTCAGCTTTTGGGATCTTGTTAATTATTAAAGCGCTTGCTCGAATAAATGTTTTGAAATCTTTGATTGGCACGACGCGACCAACATACGCGATAATTGGATTTTCTTCGTCAAGTTTTAGATCTAAGAATTTATAACGTTCGAAATCTACACCATAAGAAATAATCCTTGTTTTTTCTGGCTGTGCACCATCCGCAATTTGGCGGTCCCTATATATGTCAATCAAACTAATAATTGGATCAGCGGATCGGTAAGCAATTTTTGCAAGCACTGTAAAAAAATTAGTCCAGACATCAAGCAATCCTCTTTCGATATTAAACTGCTTTTTCTCTTGCACAATATATTCAAAAAAATAATTGCGCATTAACTCAATCCAGCGCTCCTTCGTATAAATTCCATGCTCGGTAATAACAAAGGGAAGTGAATATTTTTTTTGAAGTAATGCGCCTAGAAAACCCGCGTAACCTGTAGAGGCACTATGTAAAATTTTTACTTTCGGAAGATTAGTGACAATTTTATTTAAAGACCAAAACGGCCTATGTAAGGATCTTATTCCCCAGAAAAAATCAAAAAATGATTGATCTGAATATCGTTTATTATATTTTTCAATTAAGATTTCCCATGATGTTTTCGATCTTAAAAATAAACATTCATTTATTTTTTCACTATCTCCCATTAATTCAAAAAGTTCTAACATGGTATCGGAATTATCCGCGACGAATGTCACAAATTTATCATGCATAGATTCAATTTTTTTGCGTGTATCTGCAGATATGTCTTTTGCAATATGTTTTGGCGGTAAACTATCTTCAAATAGATAGTGAGCTTCTAGATGAACTACATTATCTAATAAACTACTATGATAACCTTTATAATCTTCTTTTTTTGTCCCTAAAAATATAACGGCAAAACTATATTCAGGAAAAAATCTAATTAATTCTCTAGCCCAATGAGAAACGCCGCCACCTACAAAGGGAAAGGTGCCTTCTAATATCAAACAAATATCGGCTTCTTTTGCCGTTGGGAATTTTAGATTATTCATGGTAGATCCCAAAAACGTTTAACTGGTGCAATCAAAGGAATATTTAAAAAAATATTTGATTTTAAATATTCTCGCACCGCTTGATAATCATGCAATTTATATTTGATTTCAGCAAGATAAGGTAAAATTTGATAAGGAGGAATTTCTAAAGAAGATATATGACTAAAAGCTGCTTCCGCTTTTTTAATCTCGCCTAAACGAATATAAATTTTACCAAGTAGTGCCCATAAAGTTAAATCTTCTTTTAAGATCTTTAATGCTGATAAAGTATAAGTCAGTGCTTTAGATAAAATAGATTCTTCAAGGCCATGCGATATTAGGGAGCGATAGATAAATTCCCAATATAGTAATGCCAAGCTTTTTTCTAATTTAGCATGATTTTTACTATTAGGTTCTTCTTTATCAAGTAGTAAATGAAATCTATTAATATCTTGTGTTATATAACTTTCTTGTTGTTCGAGGATGTTAAATGCTAATAATCTAATTTCATCGGCATTATCCGAAAGTAAGGCAAACATAAATTTATTAATATAGGAAAATTGATTCTGTCCTAAGACAAATAATGCTTGAACTCGATTAGTTTTTGGTGCATTAGTTTGCATAAGATTTATTATAGCGCCTCCCGCACCATATTTTGTATGTATGGGCTTTAAGGTTTTTAAATTAATTGAACCATCCAATACTTCAGCGTATTTATAGGATTTTGTATGTAATCTAAGAATGGCAATTATTACAAATAGACCAATAACCATGCCAAAAATTGGTACGAAAGTAGATAAAAGGAAGATAAATAAATAGACCTGCCAATTAATAGATTTAAAAGAATTAATTAAGAGACATCTAGCCGTAATAATTATGCAACAAGAAGCGCCTAGATGAATTACTAAGGACAGAAGTACTAAATTAGAAAATAATAAATGCGCTGAATTATATTCTAATAATATGGTGATAATTAAAAATAATCCTGAAATTAATATCATTTTATGTTTATTAGTTCCTCTATTAAATCAACGGGATTTTGGTAAGAAGAGATAAGGCGTGATTCAAACCCTAGCTCTTTAGATTTTAGGGTAAGATTAAATTCTTTTGCTAAAATTGTATTGATACGGATTACATAATTTTCAATGGCAGTAAGATTAGAAAATGGCATTAATATAAATAATATTTTTATATCACCTTTAGCGGTTTCCCACAGAGTATCTATGCCGCGTTTTTCTTGTCTTAAACGAAACAAGTATTGATTTTGCTGTGGGTTTTTATAGAATATTAAAGCTACAACGGAGCTATCAAGTTTGGTATTTTTTTGCAGGAAACTTAAACGTTGTAACTCATTAGCAAAATCAACGTTGCAGTCGGGAAATTTTTTTAAGATTAAATCAGCATTTTTTACAGTTTTACCTTCATTAAAATATTGTAATAATATATTAATAGTTTCTAAATTTTCATCATTTAATTTTAAAAAAGGAATTTCTTGTATCGCTAAAAGAGCATAAACATTTGATTCCTGATCCATTAAAGGGGCAACAATTAAATAAGCGCTTAAATGCCCTTTTAATATTTCTTTATGAGAAACATGGGTCATAGCCTTAACTGTCAAAGCTTCTTCAATTAGAAAATCATCTTGTTTAGGTTTAGTTATTTTCCCAATTGATGCAACAGGATTAATTTGAACGATATTTTTTTCAACAGGAAAGATAGCCGCAATTTCAAAAAAACAATTTTGCGCTAAAATATTTAATAAATTAATAAATATATCTTTAGGTAACGCTTCATCAGCTGTTGCTAATAGTTGCCGTAAATCGCCAACGGCACCTCGAATAGTTACAGGCTTGGTAATATAGCTTTGTTCGAGATGATGAAAAGCTAATAATAATGTTTTGTACGCTTCAGCAGTGCTTTGAATCCTTTTTTGTAAATAGCGTGATATTTCTTCATTATAATTAATTTTTTTAGACCATCGATTTTGGAAAACACCACAAATAATAGTTAGCAAAAATCCTCCCAAAATATAAAGCTGGTAATTAATTGCTTCAATTTGTGTTTGATCTTTATAAAGGGATGTAACTACTAAAATAATAATAGAAAAGAGTGCAGGCCATAAACCATAACGTAAAGCAATTAGCACCGGTGCAAACCAAATCCAAGGAAAAGGACTTTCTAAGGATAGTGGATTATTAAGTATCGTACTAATGATAACAAAGAGAATTGTTATCACTAGCGATTCTGTCCACCCGGCTAATGTGGAGCGTATTTTAGTATTATTTAGCATAAACCGACTTGGAGCAGAATAGGCCGCTTAGTAAAGAATTAATTAATCGTTGGGCGGCGGTTGTGACAGCAATGCGGCTTCCACCACTTAAGCTTCCTACTGCAGTCCAGACGATTCTTCCTGATTTTAAGTCTATTAATTGCAATGATAATCCAACCACAGGTTCGCCATCTAAGCCAACTTTATAAGTCCACTCATTAACGGAGCCCGTCATTGCATATTGGGCATGGGTGCTACGCGCCCAATCTAATAGTTTAGGTTCTGAAACTATCTTATTCATGCCAGGAAATAAGACTTTGCCATGGTTATGATTTTGATATACAACCAAATTTCTAAGCCCACCAGTCTCCATAACTGCTGCAGTAACAGACATAGCCCGCTCACCAGCCATAGGCGTTTCAGTATTATTGGCAAAAGGAATCACCGCTATTTTGGCATTATGATTAAAGGGTACACAAGAACTGTAATTAAAAATTTGTCCAGTACATGCGCTAAGAAATAAAGATAAAAGCAGAATTAAAAAATTCCATTTTTTTATCATTTTTTAAACTCCTTTTGTAAAATCTAGTACTAGATCTCGACGTCCCGGGGTGCATCGTCATTAAGTAAAAATTTATAGATTAATCAATAACGCAAGGTATCATAATTATAAATTTACATTTATTTATTATTTAAGTCTATAGCTATCAAATCATCTTTAAAAATATAAAGAATATCGCGCTCCCAATGAATAGTTTATTGCATTAGGCGTTGCTGGTGCCGTACCCCGCTCCGCGTATATTAATAATGAATCACGGCCAAAAACGCTGCCATTAATTCCCCCTTTAAGATCATTAGAAAGGAGTGTAATCGTGTTATAGTATAGCGCCCCCCAGAAATATGGGCGCCATGCGTGTGTATATTCGGTAATTGCATTACCAAAGCTAAATTGTAATCCCCCTTCATAATAAGTATTAGGAATTAATTGTTGGTAATTAAACGTTTGGGTAGATGCGGCAAGTGTTGGGTTTGCTTGTTGTTCGGGAGTTAGAGCGGGGAATAACGTTGTTATATTCCCACCAAAACTACCGTTGCGATTAAAAGAATAGATATTGCCAAATACCCCAACGGTATAATCAGGGTAACTTAGCCAAAACTTATGTTGATAATATCCTAGTAGATTAACTCCATTAGCTAAATAATGCCTATCTTGTCCATAATAATTTAATCCTTGGACTTCAGCTGAAATAAGATCATATTGTGTGGCGTTGAACATTAAATTCATATTTATTTGATCTTGCAGGCCACCAAAGCGAAGATACGCATTTTGAAAATCTTCTTGGTCAAAACCTAATTTTAAATTTCCAGTCAATCTTGAATTTAATTGATAATTAACATCGACTGAAGCTGGGGTAAAACCATTTAATACATTTCTATATCCAAGAGAATAGAGAACCTTCCCACGATGAATTTTTTGTTCTAATTTAATTGTTGAATTAAAATCACTAGCAGGAACATTAGTTATATTAGCTTCATCATTGCTATGAATATTCCAATAGCCTATAAATGGCATCATTTTTAATGAATTGGTTAATCTAAAACTGGCTTCTAAGTTAGTTTTTTTTCCTGAAACATTGACGAATCTCTCTTCGGCTTCCGATATTCTCAATTTATTAGATAGCTCTAAACCATATTGAGTTAATTCAGGATAGATTTCATTAGCTAATCGTCTTTCGGTTAGCTCAGCAAAGCCTAAATCATAAGCTAAAGGTAAATTTTCCAAACGCACAGCGGCGTTAATGCGATCTGATCGTGGCCAGCTTCTATCGGTGTGCGTCATTATATTTTGTAATGAAGGTAAATCATTTTTAATCAAAGCCAAATTAATTTCAGCCCAATCTGGGAGGTGATTTACTAGGTAATAATATTTAAAATATGAAATTAATGCATAATATTTTCTTGGAACTAACCAATTTAAAATAATATTGATATCTTGATCTTCCATATTATTTAAAAGAAGATTGTTAAATAAATTAACTTGTTCAGTACCTGAGGCAAAATAAGGCGCTATCTGACTAAGAGCTTGTAATATTTTTTTAGAATCAATAGGATCATCTGTGTTTTCGTTGCGTAGCTTCTCCCATAGATTTTCTTTTACGCTATAACTTTGTTGATAAAGGAGAGCTTTTTCAAGAATATTGCCATAATCAACCAGAACTTGATAATCTTCTGGATTGCTAAATATATGATGTTGATACATTAAAATAGATGGATAAAATAGATTTAAAACATCAAAACCTTCGGCCATTGCATGCCAAAGTAGAGGGTCATCGAGAAGGTTATCTTGATACCACAAATTCATTAATGCTTTTATCGAACGCGCCTCACCATTAGTCATTACAAGCCATAATAAATTAGATTTAAGCTGATTCATTTTAGGGTAAAGCATGATTCCTTCGATTAATAATTCTCTTTGTAATTTTTCTGCACCAAAAGCCACATAAAGAGACTCTAATACTCCCCAAAAAAATTGATCTTTAGAATAGGCTATTATTTCTTTATTAGATAAATTTATTAGTAAATCATTTATGGTATACCATTGTTTAAGTATTTGGGCGAAATATAATGCGTTGGAAAGAAAGGCTTGATTGTGAAATTGCTGCCAGCCTTTTAAGCTATAAGAATAAGCTTGTTTAGGATTATTATTTCTAGTTAATTCAATAAGCCTACTCAAATTTGACTCATCATTTAATCCTTTGCTATAAGCGGTTAATGCTAGAGCTCTATCATTTAAATTCCAGGCTAAATCAGCTAGTGTTTGCCAAAATTCAACATCAGAGCCTTTGGCAATAGGTAGACCTTTTTTTAATATTGATACGGCTTCTTTAAAATCTGTCTTCGAATAATATATTAAGGCTTCAGCCATAACACTTTTTATATTAGGGCCATAGATTTTATCAATTTCTTGCCATATATTTAAAGCTTTATCCCAATCATCCATATCATAGTAAATCGATGCGATAAGTTCATATGCTTCTCTTTGTGGATGAGTGGCATTGAGTTTATTTAAGGTGGCTATTCCAACTTTAGGAAGACCTATTTGATTTTGGGCTCTAGCTAATTCAATATATGATTTTATATCATTAGGATTTTTTGCAAGATGAATTTTTAGGGTATAAATTAATAGATCATTATATCCTAAGGCTTTGGATGTAGAGATAGCTTTCTTGATTATATTAGGATTTTTGCTGTGATTTACTAAATAACTCCATTCTTTCATCCCCGTGGCATAATCACCGGCCCAATTAGCGGCTTCTGCAAGTTTTTCATGCCATGAAAGATCGGTAGGATTTTTAGCGACAGCGATAAGTGCTATTTGGTAAGCATCAAAAATATGAGAATTATAAAGTAGAGTATTATAAGTTATGTTAAAAACCTTATCGTTATAAGGCATTTTTTTAATTTTATCTATCATTGCAGGTGATAGTTGTGGTTTTTTTATATTAATAACAGGAATTTTCTTTAGAGCTTTAATCTCTCCTTGTTCAACTGGCAAATCCATCTGGTGAGAAAATTGTGGTTTAACGATATCATCCTGATGAATATTTGGAAGAGAATATAACTCCTCGGCCCAAATGACATTAGGATTAAATAAAATAAGACTTATCATGATGACTAATTTTCTATTCATCATGATTATCTGCCTTGATAAGAAGAGCTTTTAGCGCATATTCTTCTGCAATATCAGGCCGATTAGCAGCAATCGCTAATTGCGCTAAGTATAGTAGTGTCTCTTTGTCATTGATTAAATCTTCAGGTAATTTTTGTGCATAAGCTAAAGCTTCATTTAATAATTTAGCTTGCCATAAGACTTTAATTACCTCTAATGCATACGGTTTTTTTTCTGATAGATTAGACGTTTTAAGATATGCGGCTTTGTAAAATTTAGCGCTATCGATGTGGGAATTATTTTGCATGGCAATGTTGCCGCCTTCAGCTAATTCATCGGATGTTGTTAATGCATTGATTGCAAATAAATGGTTATAAATTTTTAAAGCCAGATCTGATTGAGCCACTGCCAAACTATCATGAGCAATAGTTTGTAATTGTTGTGGTTTAAGCGGTGCATTAGCTAACTCTTTTGTCATGTTGCGAAGCTTTTGTAAATATGAAATACGCAATTTGGTGTTAGGCTTAGTTTGATAGGCTTGGTGACGAATTATAAGATAATTGCAAAAACGTAATTGATTAATAATATCAGCAGATTTCCATTTTGGATTAGCTTTAATTTCGGCTATATTTTCTCGAGCGGCCTTTAATAATCCTAAATTAATTTGTTGCTCTATAATATTTAAAATTATTTGCGGATCATTTGGGTAAATGTGTTTGTAAGCTTGTAAATAATTTAATACCGCAGGTGACGATCTATTTTCTTTTAAGATTTTATCAAATAAATTCTTTGGAAATATAACAATAAAAATTAAAATAATGACGCTAATAAAGACCAACACTTGCCACCAGGGGAAGAAGTTCTTTTCTAATTTTTCGTTATCGGCAATTAAAATGAATTTCATCATGCGTCGCTTTAGAATTATAAGTTATAGTTTTATCCAAATTTTTAGTTATAGTTAACTGTGATTTTGACGAAATCTGACAATTTTCAACATTGGCAAAACTAAACTGCAATGGCATATAACCTGCAAATTTGATGGTAAATGATTTTAAATCTCTGTTGTAACTGCTAACACGAGCATTAGCTTCAACCAAATATGGTTCTTGTGGCTTAGTAGATTGATAATTTAATCGTGTAAATCTATTGCCGCCTAAGTGAATATATAAATAATTATCTTCTTCTTTAAACCCAATAATATTATAACTATTAACTAAATTAGGATAACCAAATGGTTTATTAGATCTTAATTCTCTGAGCTCCCCATTACTATAAAATACCCAAGATTCTTTGTCTTTGCCAATAGTGATTTTATAATAATCCAACACTTTTTTAATATAATCAGAAATAAAAATATTCATAACAGGTTGAGTTAAAGCAAAGCTATAAACTTTAGATAAGGCATCAAGTGCTGCAGGTATAGATGCAGAATAAAAATGGTAATAAATATCAATTGGTTTTAATCGCCGAGGTTTATCAGTTAATTTAAATGTGTTAATTACATCCAGAAATCCATATAAAGGTCCGGCAAGATTATTCATATAATGGAAATCAATAGCAATTGGTGCAAAAACTTGATAGTAACCACCTATGTCTATGCCCATTGGCCTTATATTAGTTAAAGAAGGATTATTCTTATCAATATGTGTTTCACTTACCCCATTAATATTTAATAACTTATCTTGATAGGTGAGCTTTAGTGCCAAATCTGATGGATCTGCTAAACCTGACCAAAAGAAAAGGCCACAGCGCTTATTAGGGGGGGCTAGATATTTATTAATAAAATCTACTGAGTCAGTTATTTCTGTTTTTATATTAAATTTATAATTAGGTATATGAATGCTAAGTTGATCTCCCCCTAAATAAAAATTTTTATAGTCAGCTACCCAATACATTGGGTGCGAGAAAGTATGAGAAGCAATTTCTACTGAAGGTAGTAAAAAAATACTCCGTGCTATTTCCATCAATTTTGCTGAAATTAATGGATTAGCACCATTTGGCGCAAGTTCACCAGTGATTACTGAAACGCTAGTAGGAATTGGGAATTTTTTTAATATTTTGTCTCTTAATTCTATCGCGGCATAATTTCCCCCGACCCATTTAGCTTGATAAGCAAAACCATCACCATCTACATGAACAGTCATTAAGCGTCTTCCATTCTCTGTAGTAGTATCAGGCACAGGTAATTCTTTTAACCGTAATGCCTCTTGCAAAAATTCAAATGGGTTAATGACCCATCTTTCTGTGTAATTTGGCAAAAATTGAAAAACATAAGGAATTACTGCATATCCGCCCCAAGGAGTAATTGCTACTGCATCTTCAGTTTTATCATGGGAATTTTTCATCTGTAATAAAACTTGACTTGATTTCGCTTGTAACGGAAAAAAATCGTATGGATTAATTGGTGGGCTGGTCTCATGGCCTACATATTTACTAACCATTTTAGAAATTTGTAAAGATTTGTCAGAGCCTTGTCTTGCTAAAGGAGAAGTATATAAACCTAATTTTTTTAAATTTTCATTTTCATAAGAAACAAGAAAATTATTAAGAAAAACAACTGGAATTTTATTTGCGATTTGTTTGGTCGCCCAATTAAATAAATTAATATTACTATCTTTTCCAATAGTTAATAAAAAGATAATCCCCGCATATTCTTGGCGCAGATAGCCATCAGGTAACTTATGCTTTTCCTCTAAATTTATATATTTTGGGATATATCCCATATACTCCAAGATGGGGCCTATAAAACGAACTGCTGGCCCAAATCTTGTTGGTAAATGTGACTCATTGTTAAATATTATTAAGATTTTTCTTGGGAATTCATCAAATTTTTTAAGATAAATAGATTGTAAAAGACTATCGGTCACCCATGGGATAAGCCCTTCATTAGCAATTTTTTCTGCAAGTACTTTGGCTTTATCTTTTTGATTTGGCGGCAAATAATCAACAACAATAATTGGCAGTTTCATCGCCTTAATTTTATTAATTTCGGCAAATAATTGATTACGCTCAGCAAGAGGGGTTTCTTCGTATTTTCTTATATCTTGATGCCAGGCATTAAAAAGAGATTCAATAAGTACTGCGTCAATATCATTATGAACTTGGGGTAAAAGGTTAAAACCTCGATTTAAAATTATCTTTGCATCTTTATGGCGTCTTTTTAGTTCTTTTATTAAATATACAATACCATCAATTTGTTGCTGCTGTAGTTTAGGATCACTCACAGCTAATGAATAAGAATCAAGCGTGTCTAAAAAGAAGTTGTGATAGCCTTTTTTCCATAAGGGCTCTATGATTTTATCAAGGAAAAAATTTTGCCATTCTTTTGAGCTTTGATCCATCGCATGATTATTATTCCATGCCTTATTTGTACCAATTATCCATTCGGGCTTAATGTCTTTTTTATACGGGGAATCTAATGGAATTTCACCAAGACTTACATAAGCATATGCTTCACTGATGTTATTACAATATTCTTGCGGGTTAAAATCTGAAGAAGGGTCAATAATTACCTTGTCGTACATGCAAAGCGAAGCTATAGGAGGTTTATTACCATAAAAAACTGCGGCTGTAAGCTGCCCAAAGGTTTGGGTGCAAAAGAAAATACTGAGCCACAATGTTTTTTTAAAAACTGAAATGTGGGGCACAAATATCCTTATTTTCAAGTCATTATTTTAAAAAAGCTTAACTATTCAATAACCTCAGGATGACGTTTTCCTGACTTATTAAGAAGTTACAAAAAAATAAATCTCACGAAATATATTATGATTTGAATGTACTTAACAAACCAATCTATACTCTACAATAATTAATGTCAATTTACACCTAAACTGCCGCTACATTACTCATAATTCATAAATCAATGTAGCCTTGATGCAGCAAAGCGTAATCAAGGTTTTCACTCTCCACTATGTCTCGAGTTTAAATAAACCTTGATTACGCTTTGCTGCATCAAGGCTACAAGGACTACACGGACTGGAGGAGCCCCCGCAATTGACTTTTATGCGCAAATAGCCTAAAATTAGCGCATTATAATTTATGGGTGTTGATTAATGAACGAGCTTTCTCCTAGTCAAATAGAAAATTTATTAAGTCTAATTCAAAGTTTAAGATATTTATTTGATTATGAACCCAGTGACAGCACTGCTGATAAATTAAATCAATTTGAAAATAAATTTACTCTTGATGAACTAGAATATTGTCTTGTTGAAAAAAGTGACGAAGAACTTTCGTCTAGGATTTGTAAGGTTTTAGCGCATAGATGGGAGAGGATCCGCTCAACTTGTATGAGTTATACTGAAAAACCATCTAATTTAGTTAATCAATTTTGTCTAGATATAGCTTCAGCACTTTACCCAATCCCTAAAACAGAAACAGAAATTGATGAATTACCAGAAGGTAAAGGTCCTTATTTTATCCTAATGCCTAGTTTAAAGGCGTCAGCAGATGTTGCGGGTACTAATATTCATAATCTATTATTACAGCAATTTATTATATCCGATAATGATGAAGTTTATATTCCAATTGAGTCAATTCTTGAACGTGCAGCTACTTCAGATGAAGGGGAATTCCAGCATTATGTATCTGCAGATGGCAATTTTCCTAAATTATCAGCTGATGAATTAAAGCGTCTTAAGAATCATTCATCCATCATTAAAGATTATATTTATGCAATTGAGCAATTTAATGATTTAAGAATTAGAGGTGAGGGTTTAGGACCTCAATTGCTGCGTTTAGTCAATTCTCTTCGAGCCGGTGGATCACATCATGGTCAAAATCATGAAGAAGCTCGGCGGCTGGGTTTAAATCCAGATATGAATGCAGGTTCTAAAGCAAATATAGGTATTACGGAGTTTGCTGAATATTGGGATAAAGTTCCTGGCGACACAAAAAGAGAATATTTTAGAAAATATCCCGAATTGGAAGATATGCTTGGTCGAATATTTCGTCCTACCGATGCAAAATACAGAAATACAATATTATGCGTAGAGCTTATTGCTGATGCTATTGAAACCATTATTACATCTAATAGATTATCTATACAATCTTTGGAACAATTTGAACGAGCAGTAGCAGCTAAAAAAGCGATAGTTTTGCGTGAGATTAAATCAGATCAATATGCTTTTCTTCCATCCTTGGCAAAATCACCAAGAATATATGCAGATATTTTTAAACTACCTATTGATGAGCAAAAGCTTTGTTTACCGGGCTATGAAAATTTATGCATGTATTTATTAGCTAAAGATCCTTTAGCTTTAATAGAATTAAAAGATTTAATTACAGAAGACATTAGACAAGAGATCTGTACAAAAAAATATAATGGAAATAATACTCCGCTGATGGCGGCCGTTAATTCCGGCTCTACTCAACTAGTAAATTTATTATTAGAGATGGGTGTAAATATAGATGATGTAGACTCTTCTGGAGATACAGCACTGATGCATGCGGTGAGAGCTAATAGTAAAGATGTAGTTATATCTTTGCTTGAAAAAGGCGCGAGAATTGATATTGCAAACTCTGAAGGTTTAAATCCTCTAACTTTGGCCGAAGAGATGGGTCATCAAGAGATAATAGAAATTATTTTGCTTAAAGCCTTGAGTTTATCTAAAGCCACACAGCTAAATATATTGCCATTTCGTTATGACTCGGTTTTTGCATATGTGCTAGACAAACATTTGCAATTTTTACCTCGAATCTTGGGTAAAATAATTGAGCTAAAGGATAAGGATATTTTGTATAGGACTTACACATTCAGACCAGATAATACAATGCCTGTATATGCTATATATGCTATAGTTCCTATATTTCCTAGAGAATTTATTACAGTAAATGCTCTAATGTTGGCAGCTTTTTATAATGAGTTGGATTTAATGCAAAAGTTAGTTGATGATTTGGGCGCTGATATTGATGATATACCTAGTCCTTTAGACAATTATACTGCACTGATGTTTGCCGCTCAGTTTGGAAAAATAGATGCAGTTAATAAATTGCTATCAATGGGCGCGTATATCGAATCACAAAGTAAAGAAAAAGATACAGCACTTAGTTTGGCAGTTAAGTATGGGTATCGTGAGATTGTTGAAGTATTGCTTGAAAAGGGCGCTAGTCTTTTGCCTAGGCATATAGATTATCAATATAATTCTTTAGATTATGCTTTTTATGCTTTAATGCATGCACCTGAAATTGTTGATATGTTGTTGCTAAAAGCTATGTCATTAGATGCAGATGATCAGGAGGAGTTATTAAGTAATGTTAATGGCGTCGCTTATAAAAGCGTTTTTGATTATATATTAAACAAAAGGCGACATCTTATTGTACATTTTTTAGAAGATGCAATATCTAAGAATAATAGAACAATATTAGATGCAAAAGTTCAGGATTATAGATTATCTATGCTAATGGTTGCAATTGAGCATGGTAATAATCATTTGGTTTGTAGATTAATCGATGAAAGTCATCTTAATATTGACGAGAGTGATATTGACGGCGACACAGCTTTAATTTATGCAGTACATCATAAAAAAATGGATATAGTTACTAGTCTATTATCTAGAAATGCTAATCTAGAACTCAAAAATGATGAAGGTAACACCGCTTTATTGCAAGCTCTAAAATCTAGTTATAAAGATGCATTTGAGGCTATTCTTGAAAAAAATCCTAATTTGACCACAAGAAATAACCTGCACCAAAATGTATTGGATATCGCTCTTTCTATTTCACCTTATGGTAATGGAGATTTTGTAGATAAAATTTTATTACAGGCAGCTTTTTTAAGTTTGGAAGATCAGCAAAATTTATTATCTGGAATTAATGGTGGGGAATATAAGTCAATTTTATCATATGTCGCAGCTAATAGAGAAATTACCTTAATTGCAATAATTAATAAAGCACTTGATCTAAATCTTCATGATATTTTAGGTCAGAAAATAAAATTAGGTGCAACGTTTGAGATGCACTTAATCCCTTATATCATGAGAAATTTTAATATTATTTCACTTTCACTGCTTTCTTGTAATTTGATTTTAAGATTTATTGATACAGGCGTAGTTGCTTTAGATAATCAGGATAATAATGGTAATACTATGCTTCATTATGCCGTAGAGTTTGCAAGAAAAGATATATTATCTAAACTTTTAGAAAGAAACGCTAATATAGAGCTTAAATCTAGCTTAGGGGATACGGTATTAATTTCTGCTGTGAAATTTAATAATTTAGATCTATTTAATGCTCTTATTGCAAAAAAACCAAAGTTAACTACGAGAGATAACGATCTTAAAAATGTATTGGATTTAGCCCATGAGCAACGTAACCATAAATTTATTGAACCGATTTTATTATATGCGGCCACGTTAAGTTTAGCCGAGCAAACAGAATTATTGTCTAAAATTAATAATGGTAGGCATAAGACAGTTTTATCATATGCGGCTTCTTTTAAACCATATTTGGTAGAAAATTTACTAAATATAACAATTGCTCTTAAAAAACAGGATGTTTTAGACGAGAAAATTAGTTCAAGTCCAACGATGGAGTTAAGTTTGTTGCCATATATAATTGAATTTATGAATGAAAGTGATGCAGCATCTTTGCTTTCAAGATTAATTGATGCGGGTATGGTTGATATAAACCAGCAGGATATTAGTGATGGTAATACTATACTTCATAAAGCAATAGAGTTTGGTAAAACGGATATAGTATTAAGCTTATTATCTAAAAATGCTAATCTTGAGCTTAAATCTAGCACAGGAAATAATGCGCTACTTCTTGCAGTGAAAGAAGAACGGTTAGCTATATTTAATTCTATTCTTGCAAAAAATCCCTCGTTAATTACAAGAGATAACGATCTTAAAAATGTATTGGATTTAGCCCATGAGCAACCTAACCATAAATTTATTGAACCGATTTTATTACATGCGGCCACGTTAAGTTTAGCCGAGCAAACAGAATTATTGTCTAAAATTGATAATGGTAGGCATAAGACAGTTTTATCATATGCGGCTTCTTTTAAACCATCTTTGGTAGAAAATTTACTAAATATAACAATTGCTCTTAAAAAACAGGATGTTTTAGACG
>CAMDMN010000016.1 GCA_945901965.1 Legionella genomosp. 1
ATAGACTAAATCAAGCATTGAAATTAAGACAAAATATTGGTTTACCAAATAAATCAACAACAGCATATCGATTAGTTAATTCTGAGGGCGATCTACTTTCAGGTCTTACAATCGATGTGTTTAATGACAGATATGTCGTATCATCTACAGCTTTTTGGGTTGAAGCAAATAAAGAAAATATTATTAAAGCTATTAATGAAATAGTAAAACCTAAAAATATAATTTGGTTTTCACAACCAAAACCATTATCTCAAGATGGTTGGAAGGAAGAGATAAATAATGAAACTGAAGGTAAAGTAGAAGTATTAGAGGCTTTTGTAAAATACCAAGTTGATTTTTCAAATACACAGAAAACAGGGTTATTTATTGATCAGCGTGAAAATCATCAACGAATCGCAGCCTTAAGTTATGGGAAAAAAGTATTAGATCTCTATAGTTATACAGGTGGATTTGCATTACATGCAGCTTTAGCGTCAGCACATTCAGTAACAGCGGTTGATAGCTCTGCAGCGGCAATTGCACTGGCTAAAGCTAATGCTGCATTAAACAATATATCTAATATTGATTTTGTTGAGGCTGATGCTCGTGATTATTTATCTCAAGCGAAAGATTATGATCTAATTATATTAGATCCACCAAAATTAGTACCTTCACAACGACATTTAAATCGTGCAAAAAACTATTATCGATTTTTACATCAAGAATTATTTAAGTCGATGAAATCAGGAACTTTACTAATGACTTGTAATTGCTCGTCAGCATTATCTTCACAAGAATTTAAAGAGTTAGTTAGTGCGCAAGCGACACTCCAAGGAAAAGTTGCAAGGATATTAGGTGTTTATGGCCCATCAAGTTGCCATCCTACGCTTGCGTTTTTTCCTGAAGGTAGTTACCTTACGGCAATCTTGCTTGCAGTTATGTAATTAAATTAACTAGGACTAAAATGGAATTAAAAAACCAAAGCGTTGTGGTTACTGGTGGCGCCTCAGGAATGGGGAATGCAACAGCAAAGGCACTTATTAAAAAAGGGCTACGCGTTGTTGTTTGGGATAAGCAAATTAAAGGCCTTGGTTTAGATGCGGTTGAATGTGATGTAAGTTCAGCTGATGAAGTTCAGCATGCCTTAAAAGAAACTATTTCTCGTATTGGGATCCCACGTATCTGTATCAACTGCGCAGGTATTGCTCCAGCAAAACGTATGGTAGGTAAAGATGGTGCTATGCCACTTGAAGATTTTAAGAAAGTAATTGATATTAATTTAGTAGGTAGTTTTAATGTAATGCGCGTCGTTGCAGAAGAGATGATAAAACTCGATGTAATGAGTGATTCAGGTGAGCGCGGCCTAATAATTAATACAGCATCAATAGCGGCATTTGAAGGTCAAATAGGCCAAATAGCATATAGTGCATCAAAGGGCGGTATTGTTGCAATGACATTACCTGCAGCGAGAGAGTTAGCACAATATGGCGTTAGGGTTAATGCGATTGCTCCAGGATTAATAGCAACTCCATTATTAGAATCCATGCCTTTAGAAGTTCAAGATAATTTAAGGGCAAACATACCTTTTCCTAAGCGTTTTGGTAGGCCCGAAGAATTTGCTTCTTTAGTAATTCATATTATTGAAAATACTATGATAAATGGTGAGGTAATAAGATTAGATGGCGCATTACGAATGCAGCCCAGATAGTTGTAGCGTCCGAGGCTCGTCATCCTGCACGTCATCCCGTACGTCATCCCGAGAGCAACGAGGGATCTCCGAAATTGGAACCTTGCTATATTCAGGAGATCCCTCGTTGCTCTCGGGATGACGTGCCTCTCGGGATGACGTGCTTCTAGATATACCTTACGTCTTTGGGAGTTCAGGTACTTCATACCTTATATTAAGCTAATTCTATTTCTTTAGGAAAAATTTTAACTATGGTATTTTCTAGTATTTTTGATGCTATGATTTTGCTATTAATTTCGTAAGTTGCAGCTCTTATTTCTTCTATAATAAATTGTATTTTGGTTTGATTAGATTCATTCATACTATAAATTAATGATTTAAGCAGATCTATTCGCTTTCCATTATCTGCACAATTATTAGTTGGTAACTCATTATTACTAATAGGCAATTTAATTCTAATTTTCATACTTAATCCTTTAATATTTCTTTGAACTTTATCGGCTAATATTTAAAAAGCTTTAGGGATTTTTAGTATTATTAAATCAATCAATAAAATTGATCTAATTATAGTAGATTAAATTTTAAATGAACGTCATTCCGAACACAGTGAGGAATCTCCGGAATTAGTAATTAGCGTGCCTAAGGATGTGTTCGGGATGACGTGCATCGGTCATTTAAAATTTAATCTACTATAATTAAAAAATAACTAGACAAATGCCGATTTTTTTTACAAAATGCATTTATTTAATTTGAAGATAAATATAAAATGCCCATGAAAATTTTTAAAACTATATTAATAGTCGTTTTAATCAGTATTTCTAACTTTAGTATCGCAAAAGTTAATACTGCTAATCATCAATACACAGAATCAGAATATCAAAAAAAGATTCTTTACTATGTAAATGAATATAGAAAAAAACACCATTTATCACCACTTAAAATGAGTAAAGCTATTTCTTTAGAAGCGACAAAACATAGTAATAATATGGCGAGTCACGCAACACCCTTTGGTCATAATAATTTTAATGAGCGTATTAAGCGGCTTTATAAACAATGCAAGAAATGCAATGGTGGTGCTGAGAATGTTGCGTACTATAAACTTGACCCTAAAAAATTAGTAGATGCATGGGTTGCTAGTAGGGGGCATCGCAACAATATTGAGGGTAACTATAATTATACAGGGATAGGTATTGCGCATGCGAAGGAAGGATGGGCTTATTTTACTCAGATCTTCTTAAGGGCTTAGTGAGCGGCATTTTAAACTTTAGCGATTAAATAAAATGCACCATGATATTGTAACTTGTGTATAAGTCGTGGATAAGATCTGTATAAGGCTTGTATAAGACGTTTGTAATTGGTGTTTAAGGTTAAAAAAATATTATTTTTTAAATAGTTAACAAATATTTGACTTTATTTATTTCCTTGTCTATACTGATATTCCGGTTTTAATCATTACATGGAATGTATTATGACTAAAGAATCGACAATAAAAAATAAAGTACCTCAGTTCTTCTCTGAGGAGAGAGAGCTTATAGCTTTAGTACCGCTTCATAAATGGTTATTGATTTCAGCGTGCGCATTAATTTTTATAGTTTTGCCGCTACTATTTATTTGGAGTTCATTAGGTATTATTCATCCACAAGGTTACGATCAAGGAATTTTGTTTTCTGATTCAGGACAAATGAAGATAACTTCAAGCGATGAAAACAAAGCAGATAACTATCGTAATCAAATAGAATTTAATTAAGGTTCGTTGACTATTAATTTTGCCGGATTTTCTAAAGTACCTACGTACCGCAGATAAGCGTATCATGCGCGTTATAAAGCAATTTTCAACATTCTCTAATTATTTTTTCATAAAATTTTATTACTTCGATCAATACTATCTTCCAATTTTTACTGCTGGATAGTATTGTTTTTTTTTATTACTATATAATTATAACTTTTTTCTAAATTTCTATCTTAAAAAACTATCAAAAAGGTGTATCAATAATGGGCTTAAAATCTCAAGAGCAAATTGAAAAAATGCGTAAGGCCGGGCGTTTAACTGGTAAAGTCCTAGAAGCATTATCTGAAATCATTAAGCCTGGAATGACCACCATGGAAATTGATGACTTTTGTGAAGATTATATTGTTAATACTTTGAAGGCCATTCCTGGATCTAAAGGTCAATATGGATACCCATATTCGGTTAATACCTCACTAAATCATGTGATTTGTCATGGTATGCCATCTGTGAAACAAGTTTTAAAATCTGGTGATATTGTTAACGTTGATGTTACAGTTATATGTGATGGATATTTTGGTGATAGTTCTAAAATGTTTTGTATAGGTAATACTTCATTACATGCTAAACGTCTTGTTGATGTTACCCAAGAGTGTCTTTATAAAGGGATTTCAGTTGTAAAGCCTAATGCTACATTAGGTGATATTGGTCATGCAATTCAACAACATGCTGAGAAAAATAATTATTCTGTAGTACGCGAGTATTGTGGTCATGGGATTGGTCAAAAAATGCATGAAGATCCTCAGGTAATGCATTATGGTATGCCTGGTACTGGTTTAGTATTGAAAGAAGGGATGACATTTACTATTGAGCCTATGATTAATCAAGGTCGGGCTGATGTAAAACATGTAGAAAAAGATGGTTGGAGTATTGCGCTTACAAAAGATAGAAAGCTATCAGCACAGTGGGAACATACAATACTTGTAACAAAAACAGGATTTGAAGTTCTTACGTTAAGAGAAGAAGAGAAAGATATATTTGCTTAGATAATAACGAGTATTTGTAGCCTGGATGCAGCCATATCATTACCCACAAGTTAATTTTATCTTGGTAAGTGAGCGGAACTCCGAGCCACGACCGTTAGGGAGTGGAGTTCTTAAAATCTCCACTCCCTAACGGTCGTGGCTCGGAGTTCCGTTCACTTGCCAAGATAAAATTAACTTGTAGGTAATGATATGGCTGCATCAAGGCTACACGGACTATAAAGTTAGGCTAGGCTTGCTACTTATATGCTAAATAGCTATTAAATCAATGTCTATTTCTTTAGGTATTGATTTCCATAAACTTATCACATAACCACCGCCGCCTGAGCCTGTTGGTTTAACCGCGATAGCTCCTTTATCACGTAATTTTTGCATATGTTGACTGAGGCTCGTTGATACTAAGCCCCATTGTAAGAAACATTCAGCGGCATTATTTATTGCTTTGGCAAGCATGGTTTCTGAGTTGTCGGTGTGTTCTTCTAAAGACTTACGAGCTTCAAAAACAGCTTGCTCCATTTGTTGATCAATTAATACGGCGCGCTTTGGATCATTTTGCCATAATGTTTGTACTTCATTGATGCAATGCGATGTCATTCCAATTTGTCCGCAGGATGATAATGACCATAATGGTTTCCAGGCGACTTTTAATGGTTCACTATATCCATCTTTAAAATATATCCCAGATGAGGCGGCAACTCCTGCAATATCTAAGCCACTACTTTTACCATGAAATAAATGCTCTAATTGCTTGGCAAATTCGGCCACATCAAGATTTGGGGCAAAATATCTGGTTGCAAACCATCGAGCCATGGCAACACATAATGCGGCTGAAGCACCTAAACCAACTCCTACAGGAATGTTAGTAGATAAATTAAAGTGCCCGCTTAAAGTTTTAAGTGATTTACCTAAAAGCTGCATTCCTTGTTCTAGCACAGACCAAAATAATAAATGGGTATCAGCACCCGTCGTACCATCAAAACTTGCGGATAATTCAGTTTTTGATTGGCTAAATTCAAGCGATAATTTTTTTTCTTTGATTGGAAATACTAGGGCACCATGATTTCTAATTACTGCATGTTCTCCTGCTAATATCCATTTACCATGTGTAGTAGTTTGGAAATCAGATGACATCATAATTACCTATTAAATAATCAGCTTTAAATTTTCTAGCCATCTCAGCTTGATCTTGCCGGTAGAGCACATGGATATTAGGACCTGCATCCATAGTAATTAATGGGCCATCGCCTTCGCGTTGCCAAAGATTTTGTAGTTCAGTTAGTACGGCTTGAGATTGTTCATTAATATAGTTAAAAGGTTCTTGGCAAGTTGCAAACAAAGAGTGCATATCTTGAAATTCTCGCCAGCATAGTTGATATGCTCCTGCCCAATCATTAGATCTGAAATTTTCTAGTAGAGTTTTTAAATTATTCTCAGCTCTAATGCTACGTGTAGGATATAGCTTGCTAGTAGTTACTCTTTGATGCGCTTCTTTCGAGGAGACTTTTTTAGGCTCGTGACTTATTACAATAACTTGGTGTATTAAATCTTTGTATGGTAAATCTATTTCCTTAACGGACTCATCTTGCCATAAAGCCCATGGTGTGAAAAAAGAGCGGCAAGATGATCCTGAGCCTTGTCGACTTAATTGCGCTTGAATTTCAATTGGAGGAATGGGCGCTTTTGTAAGGTCGTGTAGAGCTAATAAAGCACATTTAGTAAGGGCTGCGAAACTTGATGCGGAGCTTGCTAAGCCACTACTGTGGGGGAAATTATTACAAGAGCGTACTACAAAGGCGCCTGTATAATTTACCATTGATTTTAAGCGTGCTAAATGATTTAAAAATCTATCTTGCGCTTCTTTGGTTAAACTAAAATTTAATGCGCCAGGTGTTTCTAATGGTTCCCAAAAATCTTTTTTGCCAGAAACTTGCTCAATCATTACGCTGCTAATTAAATGGTTTAGGGTATAAGATAATGATGAATTAATGGGAAGATTCGATGTTGCATCTTTCTTTCCCATATATTTAATAAGAGCAATATTAGAGGGTGCTTGGGCAAACCATTCCATATTAATTTTCCTTTAGTAATAAATTAAAATAGATTTAAATATCCCCTAGTGTCCAGGGGAATCATTCCAGAGTATTTTATGTAACTGTAATTGGAAACGAACAGGTATTTTATCTTTTATTATCCAATCAGCAAGTAATGTTGGATTTATTTGACCAAAGCTTGGTGAAAATAGTAGATCTGCAATTTCAAAAAGACGATGTTCTGTTATCATTTTGCAGGCCCATTGATAATCATCTTGGCTACAAATAACAAATTTTATTTGATCATTTGGTTTTAGATACTTGAGATTAGATAGTAAATTTTTATCAACCTCACCGGATCCAGGCGTTTTCAAGTCTAAGACAACCATTACCCGCTTATCAACTTCGGCGATGCTAAGCGCACCACTTGTTTCAATTGAAACTTTAAATTTTGCATCACATAAATTTTTAAGTAATTTAATACAGTTTGGTTGCGCCAAAGGCTCTCCACCTGTGACACATACATATTCACAACTGTATGATTTAATAAGCTCTAAGATCTGTTCCAAATTCATCAGATCACCGCCTTTAAATGCATAGGCAGTATCACAATATTGGCAGCGCAGCGGGCATCCTGTTAATCTAACAAATACAGAAGGCAAACCTACTCTAACTGACTCTCCTTGTAATGAATGGAAAATTTCAGTAATGCGTAATTGGTTGGTTAATTCTTTCATTAAGTATTTAAATTATCTAATTTTGATTTTGCAAGTTTTGCCGTAGATGTATCTGGGTAATTTTTTACAACTTGTTGTAATCTAATAATGGCATCTTGTTTTTTTCCAGAGTCAGCTAGCGCATATCCAATTTTTAACATAGAGGCTGCTTTTTTGCTCGACGACGGGAATTGTTGTAATACTATTTCAAAATGATTAATCGCAGATCGGTAATCTTTTTTTACCATGTAAAGTTCGCCAAGCCAATATTGTGCATTAGCAGTATATCCACCTTGAGGATATTTAGTGATGAATTTATCCATAGCAGATAGAGCTTCATCATATTTTTTAGCTTTAACTAATTCATAGGCTGCAAGATAATTAATCTGCTCATCAGCCGGATTAATTCTTGATGTAGTACTATTAACTTTAGCTGCAACTAACGGTGTAGGTACTGGATTTTCTTTTGCAATTTGCGGAACTTGTTTATTGTGAACGTTAGATGAGCTTATATCTAAAACAGGTGTTGGTGTGTTTTTTGAAACTTTAACCGGTTCATTTCGAACACGCGCATCTAAATCTTTATAAAATGCTAATTGTTGTTGTTGTAATAATTTTAAATCATGAGCTTGTACTTCTAATTGACCGCGTAATTCTTGGACTTCTTGTTGTAAACCTTGAACTTTATCTAGAAGATTTGCATTATCAGAGCTTAAGCTACTGCTAGTCCTAACATGATCATTATGATCATTTGCAAGTGGAGTGGAATCATTTGCAAGAGCTATTTCTTCGTCATTATTAACGCTTTCTCTGCTAGCAGCAGGCCGCTGATAGGCGGCCTGTTGATCATCGAGTAATGCATAATTTTCGCTGTCATCAACAACTGGTGCAAAAGAAAAAGCACTAGTTGGTAACATAATAGCTAAACATGCAATTAAAAAAAAGCGATGATTGTAAATCATTTAGTAGCCTCATAAGTTAATTCAGCTCGTCTATTTTGAGCATGAGATTCTGCATCATGGCCTAAGTTTGCTGGTCGTTCTTTTCCGTAGCTTACGATGCGAATTTGATGTCTACTGACTCCAGACATGTGCATTATCTCAGCAACAGCATTAGCACGACGCTCACCTAGTGCAATGTTATATTCACGGCTACCACGTTCATCAGTATGGCCTGCTACAAGTATACGTGCTCCAGGATTTGATTTTAGATATTGTGCTTGTGCATTCACAGAAGGTAAGTATTTTTGTGCCAACATAGAGGTGTCATAATCAAAGCGGTATAGTTGATTATGTGGCGCTTCAGTTGTGTACATTTCACCTTCTTGCTGTCCTGCAAAGTGAGTTAATTTTCCTAATCCATGAGACACGGAACCATTGCCAAATCCATTATCAGCACTACCTGGTGTTTTATGACATGATGCAAGCATAATTACGCTGGCAGCAACAAGCCCTAATTTTAGAAATCTGGCATTCATTTGGTGTCTCCTTGTTATAAAATTTAATATAATTCCGACCATCATATAGATGGCGGTTCATTGTACAGAAATTTTTAGGTTTTTTCTATTATTTAATTTATTTAGTATCATTACGCACTTCTTTGACAATAAACTTGGCCAATTCTTGCGTAAATTTTTCTGATGCCTTGTTAGCAGCGATTACTCCGCCATATGGAGTATCTATTGGGCAAGAAATATTTTCGTTAAAAATACGCGAGACAATAACTCTATTATCGGAAACATGAGTCAGCATAATTTTAATTCTAAATTCCATAGTGCTTGGTTTTGTTAAGAAATTTTGTTGTAAAGTTATTATTTGTGAGTCTAGACGGTAGTCAGCTTTATCTAAATAAGGGCCTGAGGCCACTGCAAAAAAATAACCCGTTTTTTGTAAGCTTTGCATTAACAAAGGATAAAGCATATTTCCAGGAGAACTTACCCAGGAATTATGAACGAAAGTACTAACTTCAAATGGTTTTTCAATATAACGCATGTCTTCTGTTGTAAAGCCTGCCATAGCCTCGGGTTGAGAGATTAAAATTGAGGTTTTAGATTTGTTCTTAACTAATTTATCGGTCCCATATTTGGTTAATGAATATTGATTGGTTACCTCGGTTTTAATAGGGGAGCACGCTACTAATAATAATTGTGCGCTAAGGCAGATCATTAAGCTTAGATTTTTCATGATTACTCTCCCGGACCAGATTTAGGTGGAGCACTGCCACGAATAATAACGGAAGGGTTTTCCCGCATTTGCGCGCTGACTTTTTCTAAATTGGCTGTAATGAGCTCAAGGCGTTGTAAGATCGCCACTATTGGCGGTAGTGTTTGTTGTGAAATTTTATCGATAGTATTTTTTCCTGATAGCATAGTCGAGCTTACAGATTTACCAGCAGATGACATAGATGTACTCATACTACTAAATTTATTAGCACCAATTTTAAGATCGCTAATTAATTTGGGTAAATCTTTAAAGCTCTGATTTAGGCTATTTTTATTTTGGGCAATGACATCTGTTATAGCTTGTAAATTAGCAAGAGATTTTTTAAAGGCCGTAGAGTTTTCTTTGTCAAAAATACGTTTTACGCTATTGCTAATGTCAGATATATTTTGTTCTAACTGGCTTAAAAATGATGGCTTATAAGGAATGACTGGGTGTTTTTCGCCAGGTGTTTTTTGTAATGGAAAAAGCGACGGCGAGCTTGCTGATAAGCCTAAATATACCGTTCCTGTAATTCCTTGGTTGATCAAAGTAGCGTGCGTGGTTGATGTTATAGGTGTACCTTCTACGATTTTAAGTTGTATTTTAACTTGTTGAGGATCATATTCATTTAGTTCAATTTTATTGACAAAACCAACTTTTACACCATTATATTTAACTACAGAGTCATCGTTTAGGCCTGATATAGCTTCAGTTACGTATACGGTAAAAAGATTATAATTTTTTGAATCAAAGCCAGTAGACAACCATATAGTTGCTGCTAATAGTCCTATAACTAGGATTATTACCATAAAGCCTAC
This sequence comes from Legionella genomosp. 1, assembly GCA_945901965.1. Taxonomy (GTDB): domain Bacteria; phylum Pseudomonadota; class Gammaproteobacteria; order Legionellales; family Legionellaceae; genus CAMDMN01. The sequence continues at coordinate 10,201 of CAMDMN010000016.1, forward strand.
GTATGTATAATTTACTTTAGATTCCAAGCTCTACGCTCCAATTTATAAAACTCATCTATATCTTAAAGTTTAGTGAAGTAATCGGCAATCAATGGATGCTTATTTTGCATTAATTCATCTATTGGCTCTACCGCAATTACTTTACCTTCTGCTATAAATGCAACCCTATCGGTGCATTTTTTCATTGATTCCATATCATGACTTATCATGACAACCGTTAAACTTAATGTATCTCGTAAAAAAACAATGAGCTCATCAAATTGTCTTGCACTATGTGGATCAAGCCCTGTAGTTGGCTCATCAAGAAAAAGTAATTCAGGATCCATAGCTAGCGCTCTTGCAGCTGCGGCTCTTCGCTGCATTCCGCCACTTAATTCCGCGGGTATTTTATCAGCAGCTTCTTTTGGTAAGCCTACCAAGCTAATTTTAAGCATAGCTAATTGTTGCATAAGTTTTAGATCAAGGTTTGCAAGTTCACGCATGGGAAAGATAACATTTTCCAAGACAGTTAGCGCTGAAAAAAGCGCAGAGTGCTGAAATAACATTCCCCAGCGGCGACGTAATTTATTTGCTCCTTGCTCGCCTAATTTTGATATATCTTCTCCAAAAACATGAATACTACCAGCAGTTGGCTTTTGCAACATCAAAATACTACGTAAAATTGTAGTTTTACCGCTGCCACTTCCACCGATTATAGCAAGTATTTCACCTTTTTTTACGGTAAGGTTGACGTCGGAATGTACCCACTGACCGCCAAGGTAATTTTTTAAGCCTTTAATTTCTATAATTGAATCGCTCATATTATAAATCTAGCCATCCATATAAAACCGAGAAAGCAGCATCCGCAATAATAATTAAAAATAGTGCTTGTACAACGCTTTTAGTCGTTTGGCTTCCAACACTATCAGCAGATGCTTTTACGCGAAAACCCTGAAAGCAACCCACAAGAGAGGTAAGCACTGCAAATGCTGGTGCCTTGTATAATCCTAACATCATTTGTTTTAGGCCAACAGAATATTGAATTTTAGTCATAAAATCCATATAACCAATTTGCAGCATAAATTTAGACATTAGCATAGCACCTAAGAGACTAAATGCATCTGACCAGAAAATTAATAGTGGAAAGGCAATTACTAAAGCTATTACTTTTGGCACGACAAGGTATTCTATAGAAGATAGCCCCATGGTATTTAACGCATCAATCTCTTCATTGATTTTCATACTGCCAATTTGTGCGGTGAATGAGGAGCTTGTGCGTCCGGCTATAATAATGGCTGTAATTAATGGCCCAAATTCACGAAATATTGCCGTACCTGATATGTAGGCAATAAAAGAATTTGCACCATATGTTTCTAGCTCAAGCCCTAATTGATAAGCTAGAACTACGCCAATAAGAAATGAGAGCCAGGCAATAATAGGGAGCGCTTTTATTCCTGCTGAGTTAATGTTAGAGATAATGCTTGGTACTTGAAATCGCCGCCAATCCTTAGCCGCCACTAATAATTTACTACTAAGTCGACCAACTAAAATTACTAGTCCGTCAATTTGTTGGATCTTAAATATAGTTTCTTTGCCAATTCTGTATAACATAGTAGTTTTTTTAGTTTTTTTAGGCACGTGATTTAATACATCATGTTTCTCTTCTATTAAAGAAAGTAAGTTACGTTGGTGTTCATTAAAATCAATTAATTCTATTTGATTTTTATGTTTTTTTAACGCATTAATACATTGTATTAAAATCAAAGCGCCAGCGCTGTCAAATTTCTTGAGTTTAGCGCCGGATATTTTAATATCTAGGGATTTGGGTAAAATATGTTGGGTGAATTGTATAAGCAGATTTTTAAGATTAACAATAGACCAGCTACCTTGACACAGATAGGTATTATTGGTTGTATCAAAAATAATAGAGGCGCTAGATTGAGATTTTGTCATAATAGTTATCGTCTCATATAATTTTATATTATTCTAGAAAAAAACTTAAACTTCACCATGGGGTTTAAATCAGGGCAAGATCATAAAAGTTTAAAAATAGTACGCGTAGGGTGGTGCAATCTGCTGCGTGCCCACCATAATGACAAGATGAGCTCGACTGGTGGGCACGTCGTTGCACTCCTTTGCGCCACCCTACATAACGTTGTGCTATTTTTAAACTTTGATGCTCCCGCCCTGGGTTTAAATGAATTATTGGTTCATTTTGTCTTATTGTGTTAAAATTATATCTTATTTTTTAGCCTAAATATGGTTTAGATATGACTAATGATTATGGGCAATTTGAAAAGCGTAAACAAGATCATATCAAACTTGCGCTAATGGAGTCTAATCAAGCAATTGAATTAAATGCTTTTGATAAAGTATCTTTAGTTCATGATGCATTGCCTGATATAGATTTTGATGAGATATCAATAGAGGGTGAAAGATTTGGCTCTAAGGTTTTAAAGCCGTTTATAGTTAGCTCAATGACAGCCGGTCATAGTGATGCACTTAATATTAATCGTAATTTGATTGAGGCTTGTGCAAAAAGTGGTTGGGCGATGGGAGTGGGTTCCCAGCGGCGCGAATTAACTGATAAAGATGCGGCTTTTGAATGGAAGGAATTGCGGCGTGATTACCCAAAAGTTAGCTTATTTAGTAACTTAGGTATAGCTCAACTTATTTTAACGCCATTAGTAGATCTAGAGCGGTTGACTGACGCTTTAGCAGCTGATGCATTAATTATTCATTTAAATGCTTTACAAGAATGCATTCAGCCAGAAGGCACTCCTAATTTTAAAGGGGGCTTACGAGCTCTAGCTGATTTAGTGAAAGCATTGCCAATTCCCGTGATTGTCAAAGAGACTGGTTGTGGTTTTTCAGATGGAACGCTTGCTAAGTTAAATGATATTGGAGTGGCGGCAGTTGATGTTAGTGGCCTTGGTGGAACTCATTGGGGGCGGATTGAAGGGCATCGAGCTGTAAATGATCCTGTGCGTTCACGCGCCGCTTTAGCTTTTCACAATTGGGGTATTGATACGGTTCAATCTGTGATTAATGCTCGCTCATTGCGACCAAATTTTGAAATTTGGGGTTCTGGTGGCGTTAGGAATGGTTTGGATGCTGCAAAATTATTTGCATTAGGTGCTTCTTCAGTTGCCTTTGCAAAGCCTCTGCTTAATGCTGCTTTGCAATCTGCAAAAGATGTGTTGTCACTAATGACAGCTTTAGAATATGAATTAAAGGTTGCTATGTTTTGTACAGGTAGCCTTACACTGCGTGATTTAAAGGAGAAGGCATGTCTTTAACTAATAATGCCAGTCAATTATTTCAAGGGTTTTCAAAGCTTAATCGTGAAGAAAGATTTAAGCGTTTATTGGCTATGGGTGCAATTACTGATGATGATGTTGCCTTTTTACAAAATGGTTGCGTTAAAGATACCTTTCTTGCTGATAAATTGATTGAAAATGTAATTGGTTATTTTCAGTTGCCTTTAGGCGTTGCTACTAATTTCTGTATTGATGGCACCGATTATGTTATTCCGCTTGCTGTAGAAGAAACATCAATTATTGCTGCTTTATCAAAGACTGCAAAATGGATAAGAAATCATGGTGAAATAACAACTTCAATCAAGGGAAATTGTATTATTGGCCAAATACAATTAGCCAAAGTTGCCGATTTTCGAAGATTTTCGCAGATTATCGCCGAAAATAAGCAGTTTTTAATCGAAAAAGCCAATGAAGATATTGCTGGATCTATGGTGCGGCGTGGTGGCGGCGTTATGGATCTTAGTGTACGGAAATTAAAACGTGCGGATTGTCATGATATGGCGGTTATTCATTTGATGATGGATAGTCGAGATGCCATGGGCGCTAATATTATTAACCAAGTACTTGAGTATCTAAAAGAGCCTATTGAGAATTTGACTGATGAAGAAGTTACTATGTGTATCTTGTCAAATTTAAATGATCAAAAACTTACATCGGCAAAAGTAATTATTCGAGATATTGATCCTATCTTAGGGGCGCGTTTAGAAGAGGCTTCTTTATTTGCAGAAACAGATCCATATCGAGCTGCCACCCATAATAAAGGCGTGATGAATGGGATTGATCCGGTATTAATTGCGACTGGTAATGATTGGCGTGCTGTAGAGGCCGCGGTTCATGCTTATGCTGCGCGTTCTGGAAGTTATCAGGCGATAACTCGTTGGCGTTATGCCGATAATACTTTAACTGGTGAGTTAGAAGCTCCAATTGTAGTAGGAACTGTTGGCGGTGTTACTTCATTGCATCCAACTGCAAAAATCTGTCTGCGGATGATGGGCGTTGATTCTGCGAATAAATTATCAAGGATCATAGCAGCTGTTGGTTTAGTGCAAAATTTAGGTGCTATTAGAGCACTTTGTACTGAGGGTATTATTCAGGGGCATATGAAATTACATATTGATAATTTATTACTAGTAGCTGGAGCTACTGATGGTGAAATGCCAATATTAAAAGAGAGATTACAAAATTGGTTAACTATAAATAAGCGAGTTAGTTTAAATAATGCTTGTGAATTTTTGGCCGAAATTCGTCAGTCATGAAATGGTTAATTCCTGCTAAAACTTTTCTTTTAGGTGAATATGTAGCTACTGAAGGCAAGGCTGCAATTATTTTAACTACGAGCCCATGCTTTGAATTATCGTTAGTTGCAAAACCTGGATTGTATGGCATAGATCCAAACTCTCCAGCGGGGCAGTTTTGGTTAGAGTGTGATCATAAAGAGACGGGATTGGTTTTTTCTGATCCATACCAAGGTATTGGTGGTCTTGGAGCATCAAGCGCACAATTTTTAGGCGCATATTTTGCGCATAATTATATTAGAGAAAAGAAAGCAGAAGAAAAAGAGTTATTAGCTTTATATTTGCATTTTGCATGGAATGGAAAAGGAGTGCGTCCATCAGGCTATGATGTCTTGGCTCAATCAATGAAAGAGGTGGTTTATATAGCTGATCATGGCGCTATTAGTCACCGATTTAATTGGCCTTTTAAAGACGTTGCTTTTTTACTTATTCATACCGGTAATAAATTAGCTACCCATCATCATTTACAATCTTTAGAATTAACTTATAAACTTGATAAGTTAGAAGTTTTAGTAGAAATGGCAAAAAAAGCTTTTGAGGAGCAAGATGCAAGGCTTCTGGTACAAGCTGTTAATGCTTATCATCAAGAACTTATGCTGATGAATTTAGTTGCTGAACAAAGTCTTAAATATATAAATTCTTTTAAAGAAGATCCTAATGTCCTTGCAGTTAAAGGTTGTGGTGCAATGGGGGCAGATGTTATTTTGTTATTGGTTGAAGCCAAAAAACTTGAAATTATTGGGCGAAATTTAGCCAAATTTGGCTTTAGGATCTTAGCTACATCTGCAAGTTTGTATGTGGATAACGCATTAATTGAAAATAATCTTTAGAAAAGACTTGAAATTTAGCATTTATCCGGTATTATTCCAGCCTCTTTGGGCCGTTAGCTCAGTCGGTAGAGCAGAAGGCTTTTAACCTTTGTGTCGTAAGTTCGATTCTTACACGGCCCACCATCATTCCAAAGAGTCCTCTAGCTCATTAAAACTATAAATGATAAATTACTTAAGAAAATTATAGTTTTAAAAATTAGTTAATCAAAAAACCAAAACGCGCTCGTAGCTCAGCTGGATAGAGTACTTGGCTTCGAACCAAGGTGTCGGGGGTTCGAGTCCCTCCGAGCGCACCATTTATCCTTAGCGCTTGAACAACTCAAAAAACGCTGCGCAGATACGCGGCGAAAAATTGAGTTCGGGGAATTGGTGATTAAATCAGGAATGGATGGATTTAATAAATCAGTTATTCTTGGCGCGTTATGCCATGTGACGCAAATGATAGAGAATGATGAAAATTATTTGCCGTTGTTTGAGTCAGTTGGCGATGCTTTGTTTTTAAGTTAATTTATTTTAGGGGGTTATCGGATATTATGATGAAAGGCTCGACAGCCGCATTGAATATTTGGGAATCTATACCAAATCATG
>CAMDMN010000017.1 GCA_945901965.1 Legionella genomosp. 1
TCTCAAGAGAAAGTGAAATTATTAATTTAGCAACCCAACTAGGCTTAATTGAAAAATCTGGAGCTTGGTATAGCTATAATAATGAAAAAATTGGTCAGGGCAAAGAAAACGTCCGTATGTATCTTAAAGAGAACAAAGAATTAGCAACCTTTTTAGAGCAAAAAATAAGAGAAGAGTATTTAGTTAAAAAAACAAAACCACTTGTTGAGACTGTGGCTGAAGAGATTGAAGGGTAATGCTTATAATCATGCGGTGCGCCTCTTAAGTAGGCGCGAGCATGGCGCTCATGAGCTTGCAACTAAATTAGCTTTAAAAGGTTATTTTCATGATGATATATCAGAAGCAATTCAAAAATGTATTCGTCTAGAGTTGCAATCTGATGCGCGGTTTGTAGAAAATATTTGTCGACTTCGTATACGGCAAGGTTATGGTCCTGTAAGAATTCGTAAAGAACTGCAAAATTTATATATTGATAGTGAACTTATAGCTTCAGCTCTGCATCAAGAAAAAGACAATTGGTTAGATTATGCCGCTTTAGTTTTAGAGAAAAAATTTAAAGAGCAAATCGAGCTAACATTTAGCGCCATACAAAAACAAAAACAATTTTTGTTGTATCGCGGGTTTTCAATCGATACCATTAATATGGTTTTTAATAATTATTAATAAAGTTGTGTAATATGAAATCTAAAGAATTAAGAAAAGCATTTTTGGATTATTTTGAGAAACAAGGCCACCAAATTATGCCTTCAAGCCCATTGGTGCCAACAAATGATTCAACGTTATTGTTCACCAATGCAGGTATGGTGCAATTTAAAGATACCTTTTTAGGCCACGAAATTCGCTCATATACTCGTGCTGCAAGTTCACAGTGCTGTGTACGTGCAGGTGGGAAGCATAATGATTTGGAAAATGTTGGGTATACCGCAAGACACCATACATTTTTTGAGATGCTCGGAAATTTTAGTTTCGGTGATTATTTTAAACGAGAAGCTATCACCTATGCTTGGGAATTTTTGACCGGTGTTCTTAAATTACCGGCAGAGCGTTTATGGGTAACCGTATATAAAGATGATGATGAAGCTGCTGATATATGGCTTAAAGAAATAGGTGTATCGAAGGACAGATTTTCTCGATGCGGGGATGAAGATAATTTCTGGTCGATGGGGGATACAGGTCCTTGTGGCCCATGTTCTGAAATTTTTTATGATCATGGTCCAAAAATTCCTGGAGGACCACCAGGTAGTGCTGATGGTGATCTTGATCGTTATATTGAAATCTGGAACTTAGTGTTCATGCAATATAATCGCGATAAAGAAGGAAATCTTCATCCATTGCCAAAGCCTTCAGTTGATACTGGCATGGGGCTTGAGCGAATTGCTGCGGTTATTCAAGGAGTTCATTCTAATTATGAGATTGATAGCTTTCAGGATTTAATTCATGCAATTGCTAAATTAGCTAATGGGGTGGATATTAGCCATCCTTCATTAAAAGTTATTGCAGATCATATTCGAGCGTGCTCATTTTTAATTGCTGAAGGTGTTTTACCTAGTAATGAAGGGCGTGGATATGTGTTGCGACGTATCATTCGACGCGCAGTGCGTCATGGTAATAAACTTAAAATGCCTACCCCATTTTTTTGTAATTTAGTGAAGCCACTTGGCGATGTCATGGGTGATGCATATCCTGTATTAATTTCAGAAAAAACTAATATTGAGCGAGTTTTAGCACAGGAAGAAAATCAATTCGCACAAACTCTAGAGCATGGATTAGCTATCCTTGAAGAGCAAATTAAGAACTTGAAAGGGGATGTAATTACAGGTGAAATTGCTTTTAAACTTTATGACACTTATGGATTTCCATTAGATTTAACCGCTGACATCGCACGTGAGCATAATTTAAAAATTGATACTGATGGATTTAATATCTGTATGGAACAACAACGTGCACAATCACAATCAGCTAGTCAGTTTAATGTAGATTATTCTAAAGTTTTGCAGCTTGATGCGGTTTCATCTTTTCATGGATATGAAAAAGATTCATTGCAATCTAAGATTATTACAATTCTTTGTGATGGCGAAGAGGTTAAAGAATTAACCGTCGGAAAAACAGCATATATTGTACTTGATAATACTCCTTTTTACGCAGAAAGTGGTGGGCAAGTTGGTGATAAAGGTGAGATATATTGCGATGCAGGAAATTTTCGTGTCGATAATACGCAAAAAATAGGTCAGGCTATAGTCCAGATTGGTGAGTTAACCACTGGTAAATTTAAGATCCAACAAAAGGTGCATGCATCTATTGATGCTAAAAGGCGTGATGCTATTCGTTTAAATCATACTTCAACTCATTTATTACATGCGGCATTAAAGCATATTGTAGGTAATCATGTGCAGCAAAAAGGATCTTTAGTTGATTTTGATCGTGCTCGCTTTGATTTTTCACATAATGAAGCATTATCAAAATCTAATCTTAAAGAGTTGGAAATTTTAGTAAATGAAAAAATTCGCGAAAATTTTGAAGTTATAACTCAGGAAATGAGTATCGATGATGCTAAGAAATCCAATGCTCTAGCTTTATTCGGCGAAAAATATAGTGAAAAAGTAAGAGTTCTTTCCATCGATGATTTTTCTAAAGAGTTATGTGGTGGTACACATGTTAAGCGTACAGGTGATATAGGGTTGTTTAAAATTACGGCAGAATATGGAGTAGCAAGTGGTGTTAGGCGGATTGAATTTTTAACTGGTGTTTACGCCTTACAATGGGTGCATCAGGAGTTAGGATTACTTGATGGTATTGCATCAGATCTTAAAACTACTACAAGTTTTGTAAATGAAAAGCTTGTTCAAGTCTTGCAAGAGGCAAAAATTCAAGAAAAAGAATTAACTAGTCTTAAACAAAAATTAGCAGAACAATCAGGAAATGCTTTACTTTCCGAGGTCCAAAAGATTGGAGAGGTTAATTTATTAGTTAAGAAGATTGATAATATCGATGGTCAGGGTTTAAGAACAATGCTTGATCAATTAAAGTCTAGTTTAGATTCCGCGGTTATTATTTTAATTTCTGTATCGACAGATAAAATATCTGTCGTTGCGGGAGTTAGTAAATCTATCCTAGGAAAAGTACCATCTGCTAGAGATTTTGTTACACATCTATGTGGCAAAGGTGGTGGGCGCGATGATATGGCACAAGGTGGCGGATTATTGCCTGAAGATCTTGATTCTAAGATAGATTTTATTTCTAAGATGATTAGTGGTTCTTAATTTTATAATAGATATACTGCAATATAATCCCCAATATTTGTGCCCAATTAAAATTGTATTTTGATTTTGTTGGGCATAAAACAGTCAACATAAATGTTTTAATAACATTTTATAGTGCTTAATAATTCATTAAGGTTTGTATTATATACTTCATGTACATATTTAATGCACGTAAGGTGATTTAAAATGCCAGGTAAAGACGAAGAAATTAAGAAAACAGCTGTGATCACTGTTGAACCTAATGTTGAACCCACCGTTGAACCTACAGATGTATCTTCTACTGAGGTCAAAAAACCTTGGTCAGTTGAACAAGATTACGTTTGGCGAGCCGCAAATTTTGGAACAGTTGCTTTAGCTACTACCACAGGTATTTTAGCTGGTCAAAGTCCAATGAAAACGATATTAGTTAATTTACTCAAGCAAAGTCCTATCAAACCCATATCAAATGTAGGATTATTTGGTATTGCTAAATTATTATATGCAGGCACCGGGGCAGCCTTTGGTGGCTCAGCTGCAAGAACTCTCTGGGTTTCAGCTGCTAAAGATGGTGCTAAACCTGTTGAAGGGGCATTAGCTAGAGAAGGAGCATTTACTAGAGATACATTTGCAGGAGATAAAGCTTTAGGTGAATCGAGAGCACTTTCTGAAGAGGTAGGGTTGGTTTCTGAAGTCGTAGCTAAAGAAGCAGCTTTAGAAGACAAATTTGCAAGAGGTTCGCGTATTGTATCTATGTCGTTTGGAGAAATTTTATTTACAAATTATTCGGAGTCACTATCTACGTTAAGAAAAGCTGGAGTTCTTCCCCCCGACTTTAAGCCTTACACTAGTTATAATGCATCAAAATTAATTACCGGCGGTTTTTTACCAAGATTTGGTGCTGGTCTTATTAATATGGGAGCGCTATGTATTTTGGAAGAAAAAATAGCCGGGAATATATCAATTCAAGATGAGGTACAAAAGCGCATCACTTCAGGTGTATTAAGCGGCATTGCAGGTGCTCTTTGTTCTTACCCTCTTTCATTATTTAAAGATTATGTACAAGTTCAATCTACAGTTAAAGACGGGAAATTGTATAATAAAGGCGCACTTGCAGCGGCACAAGAATTATATGATACCTTTAAAGGAGAACCACTATCATCATCTTTTATGAAATTTATTAAAATCAGTAAAATACAACTTCCAATTAGAGTGGTTATGACTGGATATGTATTTGGAATGATTGGTGGAATCATGGCAACGTTGGGCAACGAGCCATTAAGATCAGTTGTGCCAGAGAAATTTCAACCGCCCACTCCAGCAGTATCTAGCGTTGGATTTTTTGCTCAGGCTCGAAGGATTACTCCTGCGGCTTTAGAAGGTAAACCTGCTACTGAAGCTGCTCCAACTAGAGTTGAACTGAGATAAGTAGTTCATGCATATCAGTAAAAAACATAGGATATCTTTACTATTGGGGGCATTGCCCCCAATATATGAGTGTTATATAAAGAGTTAAGCTAATTGCGGTGGCTGCTTAATAGTTTCTTCTTTAGATTCAGAATTATTAAGCCCAATAGAAGGCTTTGTTATCTGTTTTGCAAAAATACTAATTCTATTGCCAGCATATCTTGATGTTAGATCTACAGCTTCTGCGAAGGCTACAACCCCCATAGCTAGGCCGGTATCTTTGACAACGTGCCTTGCAAAGTTAAATGCTGCTCGATACATGAATCATTCCCCTTATATTTCTACTAGAAACCTTAAGGTTTCCTTAAGACAATAATCCATTATATATTATTTTATACAAAATAAAACCATTTATTGTAAATAAATACACACCATGACTCTTTTTTGTTAGACACCCTTCATTTTTTTATAAATAAAATAAGGCAATCTAGTAATAATTCCCATAATAAATTTCCAGAAAAATGGATGATAGATTAGATTTTTCTTTGCTTTCAATGCCTGCCAGCATGCTTTGGCACATGCCTTTGGCGGAGATGCGTAAAAAACACCGGGCATTCCATGTGTTACATGGGTATCAATAAATCCTAAGCGGGCGATAGTAATTTGTTGGTTTTTAGATGCTAGTTGTTGCAGTCCTTCTAAATAAATTTCAATGGCAGCCTTAGACGCACCATATAGACTATTTTTAGCTCTTCCTCTACATGCAGCCACCGAGCTTATGAAAATTAAATTATGTTGATTTTGTTTTTTATGCCAGTAAGCATTAATAATATTGGCTGTATTAGTTACGTTAACTCTAAGTAATTCATTAATTTTATCGAAATTAAGTTCATTATTATTAAGCATGCAACTATGGGCGATGAAAAGATCGATATTTTTATAATTTTCTAAAATCGTAATTAACGGAAAAATATCTTTTGCTAAATCTGCAATAATAACTTCACAATTTACGTGATAGCGTAGATTAATATCATTAGCGATAATTTCAACCTTAGCCTTATCTCGACCAGCAAGAATCAAATTGTTCTTCAGAGATGCTGCAATTATTGCGAACTCTTCAGCAATTATCGATGTAGCACCTAAAATAACCCAAGTTCTCATAATAATCCTAAACGTTTACCTAACATAGAACTCATCGGACTATTATAATGCGCTAATAGCTCAGAAAATTCTTTATGTTTAGGATACATTATTATAAATTGTTCGCGGTTAAGGTTTAAGTCTTTAGCAAGATAAATAGTACCATCGCTTCTAGTTATTAACTCATTCATCGCAGTAATGGCAGCTTTAGCTTCTTTATTATTAATAAAATCAATGGCTAACGTAAATCCTTTTTTTGGAAATGATAATAAACCTAATCCTTCTTTCGTAAAATACTTTAAAACTGTAAGGGTGGGTATCGCTTTATGTTGATTAATCAAAATCAATAAATTAGATATTATATTTATGGCGCTAGATTCATTAAATACAGCTTGAAATTGTAATAAACCATTTTTACCATATAAGTGATTCCAATTATTAATTTTATCTAAAGGATTATTATATTCTTCAAGACTAATAATTTTGTTATCGTGTTTTATATTATGAAAATAAACGCGATTAAATTGTTTCATTAAATATTTAGATATAAAACGAGGAGAAAATTTTGGTATGGAGAATTTATATTTAGGTTTTGTATTTATATCTTGTGTTTCTGGTTTGATATGTGAAGCAATTGATAATATAGCGCGAGGATTATTTAGTAAATCAAGCCATGCAACTTGATAGTCTGCTTTAATTCCCTCATCTTGCATATATGTTAATAAATCTTCTATATTAGTAAATTTAAGTGATTTTTTTAAGACAAAAGGGTACGCTTTTTTAAGTTTAATGGCAATTCGCTTTATAACTCCAGTTAAACCAAGTCCTCCGATTGTTGCTTTAAATAGTTCTTTATTTACTGAATTACTACAAATTATGGATTTATTAGATAATTGTAATTCTATCCAAATAATATGTTCGCCTAGGCTGCCTTCTTTATGGTTATTTTTACCATGAACATCATTAGCAATACCACCAGCCAATGTAGCTTTTAACGTTCCTGGAATTACTGGTGGGATAAAATTTTCATCAAGTAAAACAAGATCTTGAAAAGTCACGGCTCCCTGGCAAACAGCAATTGATGTTGTTGGGTCAAATGATATTATATGATTTAGACGAGAAGTATCGATAATTGTTTTTTGATCATTAACACAGCAGTCGCTATAACTTAAACCATTGCCACGAGCTAGTATTCCATTAGAACCATTTGTTTTTAATATGCTTTCTAATTGCCATTCATCATCAGGCCGCACGCAGGATGATGTGGTATTAATCGCTCGACTAAAGTTGGAGAATTTTTTTAATTTAGATTTCATCCTCTTAGTTTCGCATGATTACCATTAATAATAAAATATTTTATTTTTCGACTATACTTAAAATAAACCATGAAATTGTAATGGTTGATTAGCAATAAATTATAATTTTTTATTTGTATCTTTTTAGGTTATTTAAGCTCCGCGTTTAGAAAAGAATAATAAAAAAGGAGATAGATGTGGATGTCTTGGATACAAAGAGCAAATCAAACGAACAAACCCAAGAGTCATTGGTCAAAACACATGCTTTGCTTGTTAAGCGTATAGCATATCATTTGCTTTCGCGGTTGCCGCAAACTATTCAGCTTGATGATTTGATACAAGCAGGAATGCTTGGTTTACTAGAAGCTGTTAGTCATTATGATGAAACTAAAGGTGCTTCTTTTGAAACTTATGCAGGTATTCGTATCCGTGGGTATATCTTAGATGAAGTAAGGCGAAATGACTGGGTTCCTCGCTCAGTATATCGTAATGCACGAATGGTTTCAGCAGCTGTGAGAATAGTAGAAAATCGAGAAGGTCGTGATGCAAAAGATCAGGAAGTGGCATTAGAGTTAGATATTAGCTTAAAGGAATATCATGAAATATTGAATGATTCTGTAGGGGCTCATTTATATGGTTTTGATGATTTAGGTGTGACTGATGATCAATTAAAAGATGAATCATTAGGGATCTCAACTGAGCCACACACTAATGCATTACATGCTGATATGACTTCACAATTGTCACAAGTCATTGAGGGGTTGCCAAAAAATGAGCGAATGGTCTTATCGTTATATTATGAACGAGATTTAAATTTAAAAGAAATTGGTGAAGTATTGGGTGTGAGTGAGTCACGCGTTTCACAAATTCATAGCCAAGCAATGCATCGGATAAAATCCCGTCTTCCTGAATAAAATATATCGATTTATTTTCAAAAATATGCAAATTTTAAAGAGCACTGTTGAAATTGAAGTATATTTACTTTAATCTAAAATTATGGACAAAAATGCTTATCTTTATTATCAGAGCGCATGTTTTTTAAAATTACCTTCAAAACTTTTGGATAAAATAGAGGGTTTTGAGGTAATGCTTGGAAACAGACGCTATTTTTTTCGCGGTGGGGAAACGCCGTATAATGCTGGCAGTAGCATTAGTGTCGCTATTAATAAATATTGTATGAATAACATTCTGTCAGATGCTGGGTTTCCAGTCCCTAAAGCAGTGGCGATACATTGCACGGATTTTAAAGAAGAAAAAATCAAAGCTATAATGGAGGATTTATCTTTTCCACTAGTTGTTAAGCCTATGATTGGAACGTCAATGGGAACGGATGTCATCTGTAATATTACTAATATAAATCAATTACAAAAGATGATGGCTAAGCGTTTTAAGAGCCATTATTTTTTATCTTTAGAAGAATTTCATCCCAATCTAAACTCTTATAGAGTGCTCGTTTTTTATAATAAAGTTATTGGTGTGGTGCAACGTTTTTCCGCAAGAATTGTTGGGGACGGTATCCATTCTATTAAAGAATTAATCGTTTTAACTAATAAAGAGCGGATGAAATTAAAAGATAAAGTATCGCTTGGACCTATTAAAGTGGATGATGAATGTCTGATTCGGTTAGATGAGCTTAATCTAACCCAAGATATGGTGCCAATGCTTAATGAAACTATAGTTCTTTGTTATACCTGTAATTCTAGTCGTGGTGGAACCATGAAATCTTTAGGTAAAATGATATGCAAGGAAAATGCGCGCCTACTTTGTCAGGCAGCTAAGGTATTGAATCTTAATATTGTAGGTTTTGATGTGGTCTGTGAGGATATTTGTATTCCTATTGAAGACTCTCCTGGGGTAATTATTGAGGCGAATCATAACCCAGATATTTCCATTCATGAACACCCTATGTTCGGCACGCCAAATCTTGTAAGTAGGCGCATAATGAAACGGATTATATGGAGGCATCCACTGTCTTATCTGATTGCACTTTATAAAAATAAAGCGAATAATTTATATGTCATATTGTCTATGTTATCTCTTTGGATTGTGGCTTCTAAGTTATTGGCATGATGAGATAAAGTATGCAACTTAGCCACTTTTTGAAGACCTATAACTTTCCAACTAGAGCTGTAAGAAATTTAGGTACTTTTAATACTAGTTACATGTCTCCTAATGCACAAGATGTTTTTTTTAATTACGCATGTGTCAATGCCGTAGATAGTCATGCTTATCCAGAACTTACATTAATTAAAAAATACTGTGCTGATTTTTTGTTAGATCTAATGCATGCTAGTCCACAGGATGATTTTCGATATTTTACTACCTCAGGTTCTTCTGAGTCTGTTTTGCTTGCTATCTTGTTATTGAAAAAAAAATATCAATCAGCGCATCCTCATCATGAGGGGCGCTTAAATATTGTTATCGGAACTAATAGTCATATTGCATGGTTTAAAGCGGCAAGGTATTTAGACATAGATTTTAGAATTGCAAGAACTGATAATCTATCATTTGTAATTGATAATGCACATATCATGTCAATGATTGATGAATATACTATTGGTATTTGTTGTACGTTAGGTGCGCCGACCACTTTGGTTTGTGATGATATTTTAAGTCTTAATAATTTATTGATAGGACATTTGCAAGCGACAGGTCAATATATTCCTATTCATGTAGATGCCGCAAGTGGCGGTTTTGTTATGCCTTTTCGATATCCAGAAGCCCTTTGGGATTTTTCTCTGCCTCATGTTTTTTCTATCAATATTTCAAGTCATAAATATGGTTTAGTTTATCCTAGTTTGGGGTGGTTATTAACTCGGTATACTCCATGTTTAGATGAGCTATTGGATGAATCTGATTATTTAGGTGCTTCTATTAAGCGCTTTTCCATCCAGTTTTCTCATTCAGCATCGCATCTTATGACGCAGTATTATTATATTCAGACTTATGGAAAAGAAGGGTATGCACATATTATTAATAAATTATATGATTATACCGATTACTTACAAAATGAATTGATTAAAACACAAAAAAATATCCAATTTATTGATGGTTCAGCTTTAAGTTTACCTGGATTAGTATTTTCTATAAAAGATATAGATCTGGCAGAATTATCCCAAAAGTTAAAAGAAAAAAATTGGTATTTGCCCGTTTATTCATTGCCTAATTCAGGCATCATGTCACCCGTTGCAAGAGTAGTTATACGTTATGGGTACGATGTGGAATTAATTGATAAGCTTGTCTCAGATATTGCTTTGATAACAAGATCTATAAAAGCGAGAACTAAATTTACAATACCTGCTTAATACTAATGAGGTTATAACTACAAAGGTTGTGGCACGTCATCCAGAGCTCATGGTAGCAGCACGTCATCCAGAGCGCGTGTTTTTGCGCGAAGGATCCCCTGAATATTGCACAATTTTCTGTAAATGGAGAAGATCCCTCGTTGCACTCGGGATGACGTACCTTTGGAGTTGCACTTGTGATGATATATATTGGGAGTTACATTAGGTTTAACATGGATTCATATAGCTCAATTCTGTCTTTACCTGTAGAATATTGTCTTAATTTAAAATTTTTTGTAAGAGTTGAAAATGTTGGAAGTAAATCAAATAAATCTTAGCCTTGATGATTTAGAAAAGCGTATTAATGCACTTCGGGGGTATCTTTGACTTCGATCTTAAATCTGAGCGTTTAGAGGAAGTTGTACGTGAATTGGAGGCCCCTTCTATTTGGGATAATCCTACACGTGCACAAGAGCTTGGGCGTGAGCGCGCAACTTTAGAATCTGTTGTTCATCAATTACAAGATCTTAGTCAATCTATTATCGATTCAACTGAGCTATTTGCTCTTGCTCGCGTTGAAGAAGATGAATCTACCATGCATGATATAGCACAAGATGTAGAGCGCGTTGAGAATGCGGTTGCAGGGCTTGAATTTCGTAGAATGTTTTCGCAAAAAATGGATTCGTCCAATGCTTATCTTGATATACAGTCAGGATCAGGTGGTACTGAAGCACAAGATTGGGCGGAAATGATTTTGCGGATGTACTTGCGTTGGGGCGAGCATCATGGTTTTACTACCGAATTAGTTGAGTGCTCAGCAGGTGAGGTGGCGGGGATTAAATCCGCTACTATTCATTTTACTGGTGAATATGCATATGGCTGGCTTAGGACTGAAACAGGCGTTCATCGTTTAGTTCGTAAATCACCATTTGATTCAGGTAATCGTCGTCATACTTCATTTGCATCAGTTTTTGTCTCTCCAGAAGTGGCTGATGATATCGAGATTTCCATTAATCCAGCTGATTTACGCATAGATACTTATCGTGCATCAGGAGCTGGTGGTCAGCATGTTAATCGTACTGATTCTGCGGTAAGAATAACTCATATGCCAAGTGGGACTGTTGTACAATGTCAAACAGATAGAAGCCAACATAAGAATAAAGATTATGCAATGAAGCAATTACGCGCTAAATTGTATGAATTAGAAATGAATAAAAAAAATGCAGAGCAACAAGCATTGGAGGATACTAAGTCAGAAATAGGTTGGGGATCGCAAATTAGATCATATGTTTTAGATCAATCACGCATTAAAGATTTGCGAACAGGAGTTGAAACATCTAATACCCAAGCTGTTTTAGACGGTGATCTTGACCAATTTATTGAAGCTACTTTAAAAGCTTTAGGAGCTAATACATGATAGATGAGAAAATAGACGAACATTTAGATGAATCTCAAGTTTACCAAATTCGTAAGCAAAAATTAGCGTCTCTAAGAGAGGCTGGATTTAATTTTCCTAATAAATTTCGCCGTGAACATTTAGCGCTAGATTTAATTAAGCTCTATTCTCAGGATAAAAAGGAAGAATTAGCCGAAAAGAAAATTAAAGTAGTTGTTGCAGGGCGTATAGTGCTTCGGCGCATTATGGGAAAAGCTAGTTTTTTCCATATTCAAGACTTATCTGGTCGAATTCAAATTTATTTACGGCAAAATGATTTAGCTGAAGTTTATGATGATTTTAAAACTTGGGATTTAGGTGATATTGTTGGGGTTGCTGGTGAATTATTCATCACTAATACCGGTGAATTATCGGTGCATGCTGACTCACTTTTATTATTAACTAAATCTTTGCGTCCATTGCCAGATAAATTTCATGGTTTAGCTGAAAAGGAATTGCGTTATCGTAAGCGTTATGTTGACTTGATAGCAAATGAAGAGTCTCGGAAAATTTTTCTTACTCGCTCAAAAATAATAAAGGCATTTCGCCAATTTATGGATCAAAATGATTTCCTAGAAGTAGAAACGCCAATGATGCATCCAATTCCAGGTGGAGCATTAGCTCGTCCATTTGTGACTCATCATAATACCTTAGATATGCAAATGTTTTTGCGGATAGCACCAGAGCTTTATTTAAAAAGACTGGTAGTTGGTGGTTTTGAGCGGGTTTATGAAATTAATCGTAATTTTAGAAATGAAGGTATTTCCACTCGTCATAACCCTGAATTTACTATGATTGAATTTTATCAGGCTTATGCTGATTATCATGATATGATGAATTTTACTGAACATTTATTTAATCATTTGTGTGATGAGGTATTAGGAAGTCGTACGATTGATTATCAAGGACAGATAATAGATTTTTCTAAACCATTTGCAAGAATTAGCATTAAAGAGGCAATTTTACAGCATCATCCAGAGGTAAAGGCTGCTGATTTAGAATCTGTAGAAGAGATTCGGTTATTATTAGATAAACTTAAACTTCCATTTAAGAAAACTTTTCTTATTGGTAAGTTACAAATGATTATTTTTGAAGAAACAGTGGAAGATAAATTAATTCAGCCAACTTTTGTGACAGAATATCCAACTGAAGTTTCGCCATTAGCCAGACGTTCTGAAGAAAACCCTGATGTAACCGATAGATTTGAATTTTTTATCGCAGGACGTGAGATTGCTAACGGATTTTCTGAATTAAATGACGCAGAAGATCAAGCCCAACGTTTTCAAAAACAGGTTGAAGATAAAGATGCCGGCGACTTAGAAGCCATGCATTTTGATAGTGATTATATCGAAGCCTTAGAATACGGCATGCCACCAACAGCAGGCGAGGGGATTGGTATTGATAGATTAGTAATGCTTTTCACTAATAGCCCATCAATCAGAGACGTAATCTTGTTTCCACAATTGCGAAAGCTGTAGGTATCTCCTTGGCCAAATAGCACAAGCGTAGGGTGGGCAAAGCGTTAGCGTGTCCACCAAACCAACAGCGCTCGGACTTATGGTGGGCACGCTAGCGCTTTGCCCACCCTGCATGTTAATGAAACTTAAGGTTTATTCCCAGCTTAATGTACCACCTGCTTGATACTCGATCACGCGAGTTTCAAAGAAGTTTTTTTCTTTTTTAAGATCTAACATTTCACTCATCCATGGGAATGGATTTTCAGCCCCTGGGTATTGCTCAGGTAAGCCAATTTGATTGAGACGTCTATTAGCAATGAAATGTAGATATTCTTCAAACATTTGCGCATTCATGCCTAAAATACCATGCGGCATTGTATCTTTGGCATATTGATATTCCATTGCTACCCCATCTTTAATCAGGGTAATAATCTCGTTTTTGAACTCAGCAGTCCACAAATGTGGATTTTCAATTTTAATTTGATTAATTACATCAATACCAAAATTCATATGCATTGATTCATCACGTAAAATATATTGGAATTGTTCAGAAGTACCAACCATCTTATTTCGTCTACCCATAGATAAAATCTGAGTAAAACCAACATAGAAAAATATTCCTTCAAATATCACATAAAAAGCAATTAAATCACGTAATAAACGTTGGTCATTTTCTGTTGTACCAGTATGAAAGTTTGCATCACCTAAACTTTGAGTAAACGGTAATGCCCATGATGCTTTTTTTGAAACAGAAGGGATCTCACGATACATATTAAAAATTTCAGCTTCATCAAGACCTAAGCTTTCAATAATGTACTGGTAAGCATGGGTATGTAAAGCCTCTTCAAATGCTTGACGCAATAAATATTGTCGGCATTCTGGATTAGTAATATGACGATACACTGCTAATACTAAGTTATTGGCAACTAATGAATCAGCAGTTGAGAAGAAACCTAAGTTTCTTTTTATGATTAAGCGTTCATCTTCGGTCAAGCCATTAGCATCATGCCATAATGCTAGATCAGCGCTCATGCTGATTTCATTAGGCATCCAATGGTTAGCGCATGCAGTTAAATATTTATCCCATGCCCATGTGTATTTAAACGGCACCAATTGATTTAAATCAGCGCGGCAGTTGATGATTTTTTTATCATCAACATGAATTCTACCCGCACCAATTTCTAATAATTCTAAGCCAGTAGCGCCCATTACTTCTGTAGTTTGTGGTCGTTCTAAAGTTGTACTTGACATTAAATTCTCCTTCATTGACATGCTTCACATTCAGGATCAGAAATTAAACAAGCCTTTGGTTCATCGTCTAATTTTACTGCGTTAAGTGAGCCATCATTAATTGTTGATTTTTCTGCGTTACTTGCACCTAAACTGCGCAAATAATAAGTGGTTTTCAAACCACGGATCCACGCCTGGCGATATAACTCATCTAGTTTTTTACCAGACGGTTGCGCCATGTACACATTTAAAGATTGCGCTTGATCTATCCATTTTTGGCGTCTTGATGCCGCTTCTACAAGCCACATTGGCTCCACTTCAAAAGCAGTAGCGTAGCGTGCTTTTAAATGTTTAGGGATGCGATTAATTGGTTGCACACTACCATTGAAATATTTTAAGTCATTAACCATTACTTCATCCCAAATATTTAGTGCTTTTAAATCAGCAACAAGATATGGGTTTATAACGGTAAACTCACCAGATAGATTCGATTTAACGTAAAGATTTTGGTAAGTAGGCTCGATAGATTGCGATACCCCACAAATATTTGAAATAGTAGCAGTAGGAGCAATAGCCATAAGATTAGAGTTACGTACTCCTTCAGTACGAACTTTTATCCGCAACGCTTCCCAATCAAGTTTTTGTGAGCGATCTTGCTCTAAGAACTGGCCTCGCGCTTCTTGTAAAAGATTAATAGAATCTATAGGAAGTATACCTTTGCTCCATAATGAGCCTTCATAGCTTGAATATTTGCCGCGTTCTTTTGCAAGTTCACAAGAGGCATTAATCGCATAGTAGCTTATGGTCTCCATTGATGCATCGGCAAAATCTACAGCAGCAGTTGAAGAATAATCAAGGTTAAGCATATATAATGCGTCTTGAAAGCCCATTATACCTAAACCTACTGGACGATGCTTTAAGTTCGAGTTTCTTGCTTGTGGCACCGAATAATAGTTAATATCAATAACGTTATCTAACATTCGCACTGCTGTATCAATAGTACGTTTTAACTTAGCATCATCTAATTTTCCATTAATTATATGCTGAGGTAAATTTACACTTCCAAGATTACATACTGCAATTTCATCTTGTGATGTATTTAAGGTAATTTCAGTACATAAATTGGAGCTATGAATAACGCCCGCATGTTGTTGTGGTGAGCGTAAATTACACGCATCTTTAAATGTAAGCCAAGGATGGCCAGTTTCAAATAGCATTGATAA
>CAMDMN010000018.1 GCA_945901965.1 Legionella genomosp. 1
TCACCAACTTGGCGTACAGCAGATAAGTCTGTTATTAGCTGCAATCCCCATGGACCTAAAGCTGCTCCTAATAAAATATAAGCAACTAATAAAGATTGTCGCGTATAGAGCGCAATAGTTGATAAAACTGCAGCCCCTGCAAAAACTAAAAACATTGTGTAAAAAACCGTTCCATCCTGCATCTATTATCATCCCCCAACGTCTATTTAAATTATCATATGAAAAAATATAAGAATAACATAAAAATTAGATATCTATTCACATAATTTTATACCAATAAATCAGGATAATCGCTAAATATAGCATCAACCCCTAAAGAAAATAATTTCTTAGCTTTCCGCTTGCTATTTATAGTATAAATATAAACCATATATCCTTCTTGCTTAATAGCCTCAATGCGAGCAGATTTAGCTATTTTGTAATTTAAATGAATTGAATAACAATTTAAATCTTTAGCAATTTTTTGCCAATTATCTTGCCATTTATGCATTAAAAATCCGATTGGGATTTCTGGCGAAATACTTCTAGTTAAAGTTAAGGCTTCAAGGGAAAAACTAGAAATTAATGGCAATTCTTTATCTGCAGGCCAATAACGATTAAGATGGGTCAATAGCGCAATAGTAGTCTCATCTGTAGTGCCAGGATATGGTTTAATTTCAATATTAGCGCGTATATTTGTGGTATTTAGCCATTGAATTGCTTCATTTAAAGTTGGGATTTTTTCACCTTTGAATTTCTTCGAAAACCATCTTCCTGCGTCTAAAGATTGCAAATATTCAGCTGTTAATAATCCAAATTTTCCCCGACCATTTGTAGTTCTTTTTATATTTTCATCATGAAATATAAAAGGAATTCCATCTGAACTTAACATGACATCAAATTCAATAAAATTACACCCTAATTCACGAGCTTTTTCAAAAGCCGAAATAGTATTTTCAGGAGCTAAACCCCGAGCCCCTCGATGACCTATTAATTGCATCATAAATATAATTACCTAAGTCTTTGTTAAATAATCACGGAATTCTAAATTTTAATGGTGGGCACGTCGCTTACGCTCCTTTGCCCACCCTACCTAAAATTAGAATTTGTAGGGTGGGCAAAGCGCCAGCGTGCCCACCATTAAAGTTGATACTCGCGTTAAATCATAATTTTATCTATAAATGTATAATAGATCTATAACTCTTTTGCATACCATTGTTATAATTATATAATCAGTATATAACTTTTACGTTTAAATTTTGGAGCTAAATATGACGTCTCATGACAGTCAACATAATAAAAATCCTATAAATAATGATGATTTTCTTGATTACGCATTAACTCATGGCTTTGGCGATCTACATTTTAAAGTTGATAATGCCACTGGAATGAAAGCCATGGTTGCTATCCATAGCACAAAACTTGGCCCTTCTCTTGGTGGTTGTAGATTTATCCATTATCCTGATACTAAGACTGCAATTTATGACTGTTTACGCCTTGCGCGTGGTATGAGTTACAAAGCAGCCCTTGCTAATTTGCCATTAGGTGGCGGAAAGGCGGTTATTATTGAACCAACTACAGCCTATGATCGCAAAGCTTATCTCAAAAGTTTTGGTAAATTTGTTAATGAGTTAGGTGGTCGCTACATTACAGCCCTAGATAGCGGAACTCAATTACCTGACATGGATATTATTGCTGAGCACACGCCTTATGTTGCGAGCCGTGCAAGTGAAAATGGAGATCCATCACCATATACCGCCATGGGAATAGTACGCGGAATTGAAGCTTCAGTATTATTTAAATTAGGTAAAGATAATGTAAATGGTTTACATATTGCCATCCAAGGTTTAGGCCATGTTGGATCTCTTGTAGCTAAATACTTGCATGAAAAAGGGGCGAAACTTACTGTAGCTGATATAGATCCTAATATTGTTGCAAATACAGTTACTAAATTTGGGGCAAAATCAGTAAATACTAAAGACATACATAAAACACCATGTGATGTTTATTCGCCTTGTGCATTAGGCTCAATTATAAATGATGAAACGATAAATGAACTGCAAACCACAATCATAGCCGGTGGCGCTAATAATCAGCTAGCTCATAGCTACCATGGCGAAGAATTACATAAAAAAGGCATATTATATGCTCCTGATTATGTAATAAATGCTGGAGGACTTATTTTAGCTGCTAGTAAATACCTACATTTGCATGAAGATACTATTAACGAGCAAATATATGGCATTGGCACTACATTAAATACGATTTACTCACGATCTATAAAAGAAAATCGTCCAACATCTGAAATTGCTGACACATTAGCACAAGAAAAATTAGCGTAACTTAAATGAAACAGACAAATCTTACTGAAAATTTATATGATTATATGCTGGATGTGTCACTAAAAGAACATCCAGTATTAAAATTATTACGCGAAGATAGCATGAATATGCAGCTTTTCCATATGCAAATATCTCCCGATCAAGCTCAATTTATGCAAATGCTTATTCGTCTAATACAAGCTAAAAAAGTATTAGAATTAGGTACATTTACAGGCTATAGCGCCTTAGCTTTAGCTTTAGCGCTACCTGATGATGGTCATTTAATTACTTGTGACATCAATGAAGAATGGACTAAAAATGCCCATCATTACTGGAAAAAAGCAAATCTTGAATCTAAAATTGAATTACGATTAGCACCTGCTTTAAAAACATTAAATGATCTACTTAAAAATGGTGAAGAACATTCTTTTGATTTTATTTTTATTGATGCTGACAAGACAAATTATGTAAATTATTATGAATTAGCCATGAAACTTGTTAGTCCCACAGGACTTATTGTTATTGACAATGTATTTTGGGAAGGAAAAGTTATAGACTTAAAAGAAGAAGGTGGGCAAACTCGTGAAATTCGTAAATTAAATGAATTATTAAAAAACGATAATCGCGTACATACAAGTCTTTTACCTATAGCTGACGGGGTGTTTCTTGTAAAGCCAAAAAAGGAGTGTTTTCTGTAACTCCCAAGGTTATGAATAGTTTAAGTTTTTCAATACTCATAATAGCAGCACGTCATCCAGAGCGCGTGTTTTTAGCGCGAAGGATCTCCTAAATGTTGCACAGTTTTCTGCAAATGGAGATCCCTCGTTGCACTCGGGATGACGTACTAAGAACTCGGGATGACGTACCAGGAACTAGGGATGACGTACTAGGAACTCGGGATGACGTACTAGGCACTCGGGATGAGATGTACCTGGGGGATGATGTACCTAGGGAGTTACTATTTTCTTTAAAAGGATTTGAAAATGAACAAAGACACAAGTGTTAATCCATGCGGACTAGATGGTTTTGCATTCCTTGAATTCGCAGCTCAAAACCAAGAGCTTCTTCACCAACAATTTGACAAAATGGGCTTTATTCAAGAAGCTAAACATAAAAAACATGACATTTTTTTATATGTCCAAGGCTCTATTAAATTTATTGTTAACGCAGCTATTAATTGCCAAGCAAAAACTCATGCAAAAACTCATGGGGCTGGTGCTTCGGCAATGGGATTTAAAGTATCAAATGCGAAGAAAGCTTTTGACTATGCAATTAAACAAGGGGCCGAAGCGTTTCATGATAACTCTGATGTTAGTAATGGGCTCTTAGGCATAAAAGCCATCGGTGGATCTGTTATTTATTTTGTTGACGATCAATCTGAACCATTTGCAGAACAATGGGTAAAATCTTCATCATCAAGTTCTGAAAATAAAAATGCTGGCCTTTTTACAATTGATCATTTAACGCATAACGTATTTCGCGGCTCTATGGATAAATGGGCTAAATTTTATGAAGATATTTTTAATTTTTCTGAAATTAGATTTTTTAATATAACAGGAGTTATGTCAGGACTTGTCAGCAGAGCTCTTGCAAGCCCTTGCGGTAAAATTAAAATACCATTAAATGAATCAAAAGATGACCATTCACAAATTGAAGAATTTTTGCATGAATATAATGGTGAAGGCATACAGCATATCGCTCTAAGTACTGAAAATATTTATCAAACGGTTAACCTTTTAACCAAACAAGGGATTAAATTCCTTACTGTTCCAGACACATACTATGAAATGATTAAAAACCGTATCCCTTGGCATAATGAGCCATTAAAAGAATTGCAAGCTGAACAAATATTAATTGATGGAGATCCAGATAAAAAACATGGATTACTTTTGCAAATTTTCACTGATAATGTTTTTGGTCCGGTTTTTTTTGAAATTATTCAAAGACGAGGCAATGAAGGATTTGGCGAAGGGAATTTTCAAGCTTTATTTGAAGCGATAGAGCGCGATCAAATTAGGCGCGGAACACTTAAAGTAGAAGGGAATTAGCATGAAATTAGCAAGCCTTAAAGTTTCACATAGTCGTGATGGCGAATTATGCGTTGTTAGTAAAGATTTAACCATTGCCATTCGTGTAAATCATATTGTGCCTACTCTTCAATTAGCCCTTGAAAACTGGGGAAAATATGAGCATGAGTTAAATCAAATTTACCAACAATTAAATTTAAAAAAACTGCCAAATTTCTTTGAATTTGATCCAAAACTAATGACCGCCCCCCTTCCCCGCGCATATCAATGGGCTGATGGTAGTGCTTATGTTAACCACGTTGAGCTGGTACGTAAAGCTCGTGGAGCTTTAATGCCTGAAAATTTTTGGACCAATCCACTAATCTATCAAGGTGGATCTGATTACTTTCTAGGCCCAAGAGATCCAATTATTGTTAACGATGAAAATTATGGCATTGATTTTGAATCTGAGGTTGCAATAATTACTGATGATGTTCCAATGGCAGTTGATGTAAAATCTGCAGTAAAACATATTAGATTATTTATGCTCGTAAATGATGTGTCATTAAGAAATTTAATTCCTGATGAACTTGCCAAAGGATTTGGCTTTTTTCAATCAAAACCTGCATCTAGCTTTTCACCAGTTGCGATAACACCAGATGAGCTATCTCCTCACTGGGATGGAAAGCGTTTAAATTTGCCATTATATAGCTATTTAAATGGCGAATTATTCGGTCAACCCAATGCTTCAGTAGATATGACATTTTCATTTCCTGAACTAATCGCACATGCGGCTAAAACAAGAATATTATCAGCAGGAACTATTATAGGCTCGGGAACTGTATCAAATATAGATAGATCTAAAGGCTCATCTTGTATTGTTGAAAAGCGCATGCTTGAAATTTTAGCAGATGGAAAACCTAAAACTCCGTTTATGAAATATGGTGATAAAGTTTGTATAGAAATGAAAAATGAAGAAGGAATGACTTTATTTGGCGCGATTGAACAAGAAGTAATACCATTAAATAATAAAATTTAAGGACAAAATATGAAGCTTTTTGACTACTACCGCTCAACTGCTTGTTATCGAGTACGTATTGCCCTTAATCTTAAAAAGATAAAATATGAAACCTTAAGCATACATTTAGTAGATAATGGTGGCGAACAACATCATCAAAATTATTTAAATTTAAATCCACAGGGTTTAGTCCCAACCCTTGAAGAAAATGGCCATATTTTAAGTCAATCTTTAGCGATAATTGAATACCTAGAAGAACTTAAACCCTCTCCTTCTTTATTGCCTAAGAACCCATTAGGTCGTGCCGAAGTAAGAAGTTTAGCGATGATAATCGCTTGTGATATACATCCAATTAATAATTTACGCGTTTTAGAATATTTAAAAAAAGAATTTGAAGCGTCAACTACACAAGTAAATGAGTGGTATCACCATTGGTTAAAAGCAGGCTTTGATGCCATTGAATTAAAACTAAAAAATTTAGTGCGTAATGAAAATTTTTGTTACGGAGATGGTATAAGTTTAGCCGATATCTGCCTTATTCCCCAAGTATATAACGCAAAACGTTTTGATTTCCCCATGGATGATTATCCACTAATAACTAAAATCAATGATTATTGCTTAACTTTAGATGCTTTCAAATACGCCGAGCCTAAGTAGCCTGGATGCAGCGCAGCGAAATCCGGGTTTAAGGTCTTTATTAAACCACCTTACCCTGATGGAGGAGGTGCTGCTATAATCCCGGATTTCGCTGCGCTACATCCAGGCTACATTTACTAATCTATCCTTTAATTTTACAATCAAAGTATTAGGATCTACATAAGTTTTTTCCTTTGCGGTATCCTGCCAAATCCCATGTGGCCATAACAGATCTTGTTTAAAACGCGCTACTACATGCAAATGAAATTGAGCAACAATATTTCCTAAAGTACCGATGTTTAGTTTATCTGGTTTGAAAATATCTTGCATAACTAGAGACAGCTGGTTAACTTCATCCATCAACTGGTATTGATCTGTTTTTTTAAATTCAGTGATTTCGGTTAAATTATTCCTACGCGGAACTAATATAAGCCAAGGATAATCAGCATTATTTTTTAATAAAACCTGAGAGAGCGGCCAGTTAATTAAATGAAAACTACTCGCTTGTAATCTTTCATCCAGTTGGAAATCATTATTAATAAGCATAGATATGTTAAGTAAATAAAACAAAAGGATACATCTTATTAAGCATTATCACAACAAATGCCAAAGCTTTACCCACCTAAAATTTACCTACAAATTTATTCCTAGATATAAACCTATCTGCTATGCTCATACCTTCAATTAAACAGATGAGAAAACCATGACTATTTCTATGTATAAGGCTTCTGTACCAGTATTTAAACAACTACTTTCAGCATTAAACGATATATTAATTAAAGCCGAAAATACTACAAACCAAGAAGCTAAATCTGAAGCGTTATTAAAAGCGAGCTTATTTCCTGATATGTTTGATTTTACACGCCAAGTGCAAATTGCAACTGATTTTGCCAAAGGAGTATCAGCTCGGTTAGCAGGCATTGAAGTTCCTGCGTATGAAGACAATGAAACAACCTTTGCAGAACTAAAAGCTCGCATTGCTAAAACATTGCAATTTATCTCAAGCATTAAACCTGAGGAAATAAATGGCTCTGAAGATCGAGAAATTATTACCCGCCCAGGAACGCCAAAAGAGAAAAAATTTAACGGAGAATCCTATCTATTAAGTTACGGACTACCACAATTTTTCTTCCACATCACAACGGCGTATGCCATTTTAAGAGCGAATGGAATTGAAATAGGAAAACGTGATTATATGGGTGCTTTTTAAATAAAAGCTAAAGAATATATATTTAGCGTCAAATAATCTACTTTAATATTTATATTTTTCGTAAACCTTAATTAGTGTATTATCGCGTTTTATAAATATCTAGCACAAATGATATAGAAAAAGACGCACGTCATCCCGAGTACAACGAGGGATCTCCGAAATTGGTACCGTACTACTTTCAGGAGATCCCTCGTTGTACTCGGGATGACGTGTCTCTACTCAAGATGACGTGCCTTTACGTCTTTTCGAGCATAGCGACTTTATAAGAAGTTCTTATCATAATTAAATTTTAACATTAGAGACTAATATATTACGGAGTAAATAATGGCAGATGTCTATACAGTAAAACAATGTTTAGATGGAAAGATTAAAGTTGATGAACTAGTTACAGTTCGCGGCTGGGTAAAAACTAGACGTGATTCTAAGGCTTCCCTTTCATTTATTAACTTAACTGATGGCTCATGCTTTTCTCCTATTCAAATAGTTGCCACTGAAAATCTTAATAATTATAATGATGAAGTAGTAAAACTTACAGCTGGTTGCGCTATATCTGTTACAGGAAAGCTCGTTGCCTCACAAGGCAAAGGCCAACTTTATGAAATTCAGGCTGATGCTATTAAAGTTGTAGGCTGGGTAGAAAATCCTGATAGCTATCCAATCCAACCTAAACGCCATACGCTTGAATATCTTCGCGAAGTAGCGCACTTACGCCCAAGGACAAATACCATATCAGCCGTGATGCGCGTACGTCATAGTTTATCAGAAGCGATAAACCGTTTTTTTCATGAACGTGGATTTTTTTGGGTTCATACACCGATTATTACAGCCAGTGATTGTGAAGGTGCTGGAGAAATGTTTCGTGTTAGCACTTTAGATTTATTAAATCTTCCGAAAACTGAAAAAGGCAAAGTTGATTTTAGTAAAGATTTCTTTGGTCGTGAAACTTTTTTAACAGTTTCAGGACAACTTAATATTGAAGCTTATTGCTTAGCAATGTCAAAGGTTTACACTTTCGGCCCTACATTTCGTGCCGAAAATTCTAATACCAGTAGGCATTTAGCTGAATTTTGGATGGTAGAGCCTGAGCTTGCTTTTGCTGATCTTAAAGACATTTGTAATTTAAGCCAAGATTTACTTAAATTTTTATGTAAACAAGTTCTTGATTCCAATATGGATGACATGAGTTTCTTTAATCAATATGTTGAACCAGGTTGTATTGAACGCTTAGAGCATGTGGCAAACTCTGATTTTGAAGTTATGACTTATACATCAGCAATTGAAGCCCTTTTAAAAGCAACTAAAAAATTCGAATATCCTGTATCTTGGGGGCTTGATTTACAATCAGAA
The DNA here is from genome assembly GCA_945901965.1 of Legionella genomosp. 1. Taxonomy (GTDB): domain Bacteria; phylum Pseudomonadota; class Gammaproteobacteria; order Legionellales; family Legionellaceae; genus CAMDMN01. Next base: position 8,518 of record CAMDMN010000018.1, read on the forward strand.
CACGAGCGTTATCTTGCTGAAGAGTTATGTAAAAAACCAGTAATAATTACAGACTATCCGAAAGAAATTAAAGGTTTTTACATGCGAGTAAATGATGATCAAAAAACCGTAGCCGCAATGGATGTTTTAGCACCTGGTATTGGTGAAATTATCGGCGGAAGTCAGCGTGAAGAAAGAATTGAAGTATTAGATGAGCGCATGGATGACTGTGGGCTAAATAAAGAACAATATAACTGGTACCGTGATTTACGCCGCTACGGCACAGTCCCACACGCAGGATTTGGCTTAGGCTTAGAGCGTCTAGTAAGCTATGTGACTGGAGTTAACAACGTAAGAGACGTAATCCCATTCCCACGCACCCCAGGACACGCAGATTATTAGGATGGTAGTTGTAGCCTGGTTGCTTGCAACCAGGACATGTAGCCTTGATGCAGCGTAGCGTAATCAAGGTTTTTACTTAGTTTACCAAGATCATAACACCTTGATTACGCTACGCTGCATCAAGGCTACATTTTTTTATTTTCAATATTAATTAGCCAAACCACCTGCCCGCAATTCTAAAACCTTATCCATCTGCCCTGCCAATTGCCGATCATGAGTTACTACGATTAAAGCTGTATTATATTTTTCATTCAAACTTAACATATGATCAAAAACCATTTGCGCTGTAGTTTGATCTAAATTTCCCGTAGGCTCATCAGCAAAAACACAGATTGGCCTATGAACCAAAGCTCTAGCAATAGCAACTCGCTGCCGCTCACCACCAGATAGTTGTGCTGGTTTATGAGTTAATCTTGCGGCAAGCCCTATATCAGATAAAATTTCTTTAGCCCTATCTTTAGCAATAATCACACTTACGCCCGCCAGTAATAATGGCATTGCAACATTTTCTAAAGCTGAAAATTCAGGAAGTAAATGATGAAACTGATATACAAACCCAAGATCTTTATTACGCAGCTTACAACGTTCTTTTTCAGAAAGTGCTTGCCAATCTAAGCCTGCTTGAAATACTTGACCAGAAGTTGGCTTATCTAAACCACCAAGCAAATGTAAAAAAGTAGACTTACCTGAACCTGAAGGTCCAACAATAGCGATACGATCGCCTGCATTAATAGAAAAGTTAATATTTTTTAAGACATCAAGAGACTTTGACCCATCATGATATGATTTAGATAAATTGCTGCAATTAATAATTTGATTATTCATAGTGTAAAGCCTCTGCAATAACTGTCTTTGAAGCCCGCCATGCCGGATAAATGGTAGCAATAAAGCTCATTAATAAAGCCATCACTGATACTTGCCATATATCAGACCACATGATTTTTGAAGGAAGATAGTCAACAAAATAAATACTAGATGATAAAATATGAGTATTAAATACGGCTTGTAAATAATCAACGATTGTAGTTGCATTAGAGGCAAGTAAAATACCCCCTACTAATCCAATTAATGTTCCCACAAAGCCTACCATCATTCCTTGTACTATAAATATCGACAAAATAGTTTTAGGGGTTGCCCCTATTGTCCTTAATATAGCAATTTCAGCTTGCTTATCATTAACTACCATAACTAAAGATGAAACGAGATTAAAAGCCGCGACCGCGATGATTAACATTAAAATTAAAAACATCATAGTTTTTTCCATTTTAACCGCTTCAAAAAACGCGCCAAAATTTTCTGTCCAATTATCAACTTGATAATTTTCACCTAGTTTATTAGCTATTTCATTAGACATTAAAGGTGCATCATAAACATTTTTAATTTTAAGTCTTAAACCAGTTATATCATCGCCTAATTGCATTAATTTTTGTGCATCGTTAAGATTAATAAAGGCTAATTTAGTATCAAAATTAAAACCAGTACCGGCTGTAAATACCCCAGCCACGGTAAAACGCTTAAAGCGCGGTATCATGCCTGCAGGAGTAACTGATGCTTCTGGCACCATAATCGTAACTTTATCACCAATAGAAACACCTAAATTTAAAGCAAGCCCACGGCCTAGGATTATCCCAAAATGTTGTAATGCAGACATATTGCCGATTAATAATTTATCATTTAAATGGGTAATAGATTCTTCTTCTGAAGGCAAAATTCCTGTTAACATAATGGGTAAAACCTGACCATCATGAGTAAGTAAGCCTTGACCGCCGACATAAGGTGCGATTGCCTTAACATTAGGAGTGGATTTTAATTTATTCTCGAGAGCCTGCCAATCAGCAATCTTGCCATCCCGACCAGAAATAGTTATTTCCGGCGCCATACCAAAAAACCGTTTATGAATTTCATTATCAAAGCCATTCATTACAGATAGCACTGTAATCAACACCGTAACCCCTAAGCCAATGCCAAGCATCGAGCTTAATGATATAAAAGAAACGAAATGATTCTTCTTCTTTGCACGCGTATAGCGCAATCCTATAAACAATGGTATTGGTTTAAACATATATGGTCTAAATTTGAGTAAAGATATATTGTAGTTAAAAATCACAAGACAAGATACACCCAGACTCTATCTTTACATAATTATAAACACGTCCTAATTTTTATTGAATAGTAGTATTATCAGCATAGAAACCTAAGTTGTTAGACGAAAAAGTCTGCACTAATGCCAAATCTTTTTTTAAGTCCTAAGATAGCATTCTTCCCTAGCTGTCTTTCGCCATTTAGAAATTTTGATACGTTAGCTTGGCTTCCAAAAATATCCGCCAAATCTTTTTGATGAAGATGTTGTGATTTCATCAAATACTTCACCATTTCAACATCAGTAATATTTTCACCAATATCAGGATGATGCTCATCATCATACAGCTCTAAATTTTCACCGATAATTTGCATGGCAAGTGCCAGCGGGTGATTTTCATCATCTCTAACTTCATCGGTCAACCTTTCAAGAACTTCCTCGAGATTTAAATAATCCATATCATTTTTTGGCTTTTGAAAGACTGAAAGCGGTAAATGGAACTGATGATTAGTGCGTTCATCAACGTAATCAAATGATAAGGCCGTCATAGTCATAATGCACCTCGTTTAAGTTTGTCTTGGTTACTACGCTTACTATACTCCGCGTGCGTCCATATAGTCCTTATGAAACAATATTGTGTATTGTAATGAATGGCTGTAATTAAATGGTAATTATTGCCGCCAATGTTAAAAATTGTATAGCCATATACTGAGTCCGCACTGTTAAATTTAGTTCGCAGTTCATTTATGTTTAGCGCTTGAGAACCTTTCATTTTAAAATACCACTCCGCTAGTGGAATCTCTGCTTGTGAATTATCTTGGTAATAATCACGTAGTTTTTTCTTTGAGATAATGCGCAAATGAACCTCTAATAAATCACAAACATATAATCATATCTTATGTCATAAAGACATAAATGTCAATATGACTTAACTTATGCGTCAATCATGTCCGATGTATATTCTAAAAATCGTTTAACCTAAGTTCAGCGATAAATAACTCATCTTGGCGCACTTATAGCGCAATCATATAATCAACGGTATTAGTTTAAACATAGATGGTCTAAATTTGCGTAAAAGGATATTGTAGTTAAAAATCATGGGGCGAGATACGCCCAGACTCTATCTTTACATAATTATAAACACTAATCATCAGTCAACCCACAATGTTATCCACAGATTTTGTGGATATAGTGTCGGTGTCGCGAAATTGAATTTAGATTTATGGATTAATATTGAACATAATTATGAGGCTTTCATAACCGCAGCTTCAATTGATTTTGACACTGCATCTGTAACCGGCATACCAGTAACTGCGGCCTGTAGAGCATCAGCCCCAAGAATCAATGGAGCGAAGAGACCTGTCCACTTTTTACGCTCAAGTCCAGCGGCAATGCTAGCTTGACTGGCAAGACGAAAATCCTGACTAGTATCACCAGCGGTGACATGGGCCTTTTGACGAATTGTATCTTTAGTTATTGTTGGCATAATTATCTCCTGGGTCATTAAATATTGAGAGTAATAATTATATCACATTGATTATTAAGGGGGCATCAGGTATTGGTTATTTTTTAGGCCAAGGGATAATTAACCCACTTAACTTATTTAATTAAAGTGTATTGACAATTGCTCTAATCAAAAATTAACGTGCGCATAAACAATTCATTACGCAAAATTATGTCACATGTTATGCGTGCCCGAAAAAAAAAATTTATATTTGTTGTTGTTATCCTTTTCAATTGATAAACTACTTTCACTTACAGTTAAAGGATGAACAAATAAGATGTACTACGACTTAGCAGGAAGCTTAGTTGGTAAAACGCTGGATGGCATATTACAAGATTTTACCAATATTCCTTTTAACACCACTTATCTTAATTTAAGTGAAAACAACCTAAATCTCTTATCAGAAAATGAATTAGCCGTAATTTTAACCGCTATACCTACAAACACTATTTCCATTGACTTAAGTTTTAATGGTATTGGTTCTAAATCTATAACTGAAATTAATAATGCATTTGCCGAACTTTCAGCGAATGTAAATTCTCTTGATTTAAGCTGGAATGGATTTGGGGCTAAGTCAGGTAGTGAATTTGCTACAATTTTACATAAAATACGCGCAACTATTAAAACATTAAATCTATCTGGTAATGGTCTTGGCTCTAAAACATGTGACGAGCTAATTATAATTTTTTCAGCCACTCCTGATGGCGTGACCTCACTTAATCTTTCGCATAATGGCCTTAACCGCAAATCAAGTGGTGAATTAGCAAAAGCAATAGCTGCCATTCCCCCTCATGTAATATCTCTTGATATTAGTGACAATCGCCTAGAATATCGCTCACCTGAAGAATTAGATCTTATCTTTGCAGCTCTTCCTAAAACGATAAAAAACATTTCCTATGATGGGAAAAATGTTCTAATTACCTCGGCTATTAAAGATGCTCTAAATGCTCATGGATTGTTTTCTAGGAAATCACCTTTATCTACTTACGAAAATAATTTTGCACAAAACATGAATACGGTCTGTTTAGGATAAAATTTAGAGGGCATTGATATAACAAATGCCCTCTAAATGTAATAATTATTTCTTATTACTTGTAGGATGTTTATTGTAGTTATTGTGATGGTTGTGATGGTAATGTTTACCAGTTAAAACGTCAGATGTTGTATGTAAAACATGACCAGTACCATTAGCAACACCACGCACTACATGACCAGTACCATTAGCAACGCCACGCACCACATGAACAGTACCTTGGCCTACACCTCTAACAACAGTTGCAGTACCATGAGCCACCCCACCAACCACATGAGCGGTCGCATGACCTACACCAGATATAACGCCTCCAGTTGCATTAGCAACACCAGTAAGTAGATTATCAGCTAATGCACTAACAGGTAGAGCAATTGAAGCTGCGCCTAAAACAATTGCAGATAATATTAATTTAGTTTTCATAATGATCTCCTTGTTATTAACTAATAAATGCCTTTTTATATATGTCATTAATAACTCAAATGTATAAATATGAGCCTGCATTTACTTTAAATGACCTTTATGTAAAACTTTAGTACATAAGTTGGATTATATCAAGTTTTAAGGGGAAGTTAATTATGAAAATGATTTTGATTATTAAGCGTAGAATGTAGCCTGGTTGCTTGCAACCGGGGTTCTAATTAGTGCTGATAAGGAAAATCCTGGTTGCAAGCAATCAGGCTACTGAAAACCTTGATTACGCTGCGCTTCATCAAGGCTACAATCACTACCCTTGCTGCCAGCTGGCTTTTAAACGATATAATTCTTTTAAATCAGCCGTGGTTTTTTTAAATTTACTAGGTAAGTTAAAAGTTTCACGTAGTTCTTTATAATAGACCCCCAAAGGTACAGGATATTCAGGGAAGGTTAAGTAGGCAAGACGCATAGCTTTATTTAAATTTGCCGTATCGTGACGATAATTATCACCTTCTTTTAAAGATACTCGGTTAAATTTATCATCAGTTAAATTTAACGCCCATTCTTTATTTTCACCAAAACATAAAGGCTTACCATCTTCTAATAAAATAGTATTAGCCGCGCGATTATCCTTCAAACTAAAATCATCAAAAGCCTTGTGATTAAAAATATTGCAGTCTTGATAAATCTCCACAAATGCACATCCTTTATGCTCATAAGCTGCTTTTATAACCGTAGCTAAATGATTAGGATCTTTATCAACTGCACGAGCCACAAAACTAGCCCCCGCAGCAAGCGCTAAAGCTAATGGGTTAATCGGTTGATTTGCTACGCCATTTGGCGATGTTTTAGTAATTTGGCCTTTCTGAGAGGTAGGTGAAAATTGTCCTTTAGTTAAACCATATACTTGGTTATTTAATAATAAAATTTTAACATTTACATTTCGACGTAAACAATGGACTAGATGATTAGTACCAATACTTAAGGCATCGCCATCACCAGTAATAACCCAAACACAAAGATCATCACGCAAGGCCTTAAGCCCTGTAGCCACAGCTGTAGCTCTACCATGGATAGTATGAAACCCATAAGTATTCATATAATAAGGCAACCTTCCCGCACACCCTATTCCTGAAACAAAAACATGGCGCTCAGGAGGCAAACCTAATTCTGGTAAAATTTTTTGTAAAGCTGCTAAAATTGCATAATCACCGCAACCAGGACACCAGCGTACTTCAGTATCGTTAGTAAAATCTTTGCGTGTTAAGTTAGTATTAGTCATTTATACTCTCTTTAATCGCTTTAACTAAATAACTAGTAGTAAAAGGCTGGCCACTACAGAGGCCAATTAAATGTGCATTTATTAAATATTTTGCTCTTAAAATTTGGCAAAGATGGCCTGAATTTAA
>CAMDMN010000019.1 GCA_945901965.1 Legionella genomosp. 1
TATTTAAACGCGAGACCTAGAGGATACGAGTTGCCTTTGTTTTTGGGAGTGAAATCCTTGATTACGCTGCGCTGCATCAAGGCTACACGGACTAGCAACCAGGCTACTTTCAAACGCAAGAAAATTCTAACAACGCCCAGTCGCCACTTAAATCCTTCGCTTTAAAAGCAAAGGTATCAGCATAGACATTAATTAATTCATCCGCCTGTTCTTTTAATATACCTGAGACTACTAATCTGCCATTATCTTTTAATAGTTGGCGAAATTGGATTTTAAGTTTTATCAATGGTAGAAGTAGGATATTTGCTATTAATATATCAACAGGTGTTATTAATTGATCTGGTAAGCCAATGGCTAGATCCGTTAAGTCAATATCATTAATATTAGCATTACTCTTTGTGGCAATTAAAGCTTGTTCATCAATATCAACAGCTTCAACATGATGGCATCCAAGTTTTAATGCGGCTAGTCCTAAAATTCCTGAGCCGCAACCATAGTCAATTATAGTTTTTTGCACTAACTTTTCTTTTTCTAACCATGTGAGGCATAGAGAAGTAGTTGGATGAGTGCCAGTGCCAAAGGCAAGGCCAGGATCAAGAATAAGATTAATTGCCTCATTATCTATCAGTGGTAACCAGGATGGACACACCCAAAGACGTTCACCAAATTTTTGTGGTTTAATATCATCTACGCATGTTTTTACCCAATCTTCATCTTTTAAATTTATAACTTTATAATCTAAATGAGGAAATTTTGGTAATAGCAATTTTATGGCTAATTTAGTTTCTTCTACATTATCATATAAAGCATGAATAATAACATCTGGCCATAGTGGCGTTGTGCCAAGTTCAGGCTCTAGAATTGGTGAGTCGTGTTTATCAGTGAGAGTTAAAGATAAACATTGAGTTTCATCTAAAATATTAGATATTTCCTCTACATCATCACGTAGGCATCGCTCTATTTCTAATTGTAACACTTTTATTCCTTTAGCATTTTTTCTAAATAATGAATATTAGTGCCACCAGCAATAAATTCTTTATCATTTACAATACGATGATGAAGTTCAATGTTTGTTTTTATACCTTCAATAATAATTTCATCAAGAGCATTGCGCATTCTGCCAAGAGCCTCGTCACGCGTTGCACCATAGCTTATAAGCTTACCTATCATTGAGTCATAATTAGGAGGTACTGTGTAACTACTATAAATATGTGAATCAAACCGGATGCCAGGTCCGCCTGGTTGGTGTAATAATTTTATCTTTCCAGGAGATGGCATAAATGTTTTAGCATCTTCAGCGTTAATTCGACATTCAACTGAGTGTCCATGTATATTTATGTCACTTTGCTTTAAGGTGAAAGGTAAATCAGATGCAATTTTAATTTGCTCTTTAATCAGATCAATGCCGGTGATCATTTCAGTAACAGGATGCTCAACTTGAATGCGAGTATTCATTTCAATGAAATAAAAGCAATTATCTTGATATAAGAATTCAAAAGTTCCAGCGCCGCGATATTTTAAATTACGACAAGCTTTTACAACCCGCTCGCCTATTTCTTGACGTAATTTAGACGAAAGTCCTGGCGCTGGAGCTTCTTCTAATACTTTTTGATGGCGGCGCTGCATAGAGCAATCGCGTTCGCCTAAATGTATAGCTTTACCTTTGCCATCGCCTAATACTTGGAATTCAATATGGCGAGGGTTTTCTAAGAATTTTTCCATGTATACAATTGGGTTATTAAATGCAGCTTTGGCTTCACTACGGGTGAGGGCTATGGCATTTAATAAATGTGCTTCAGAGTGGACAACACGCATTCCACGACCACCACCGCCACCAGCGGCTTTTATGATAACAGGATAACCAATTTTTTTACCTATAGCTAAGTTTAAGTTATCATTATCAGAAAGTGGTCCATCAGATCCTGGAACGCAAGGCACGCCTGCTTTTTTCATCGCAGCAATTGCTGATACTTTATCCCCCATCAAACGAATAGTCTCGGGGCGTGGGCCAATAAAGCAAAATCCACTTTGCTCAACAATATCAGCAAAATCTGCATTTTCAGAAAGAAAACCATAACCTGGGTGGATAGCTACAGCATCAGTGATTTCTGCAGCTGAGATAATGGCAGGAATATTTAAATAACTTTTTTGGGAGCTTGCAGGCCCAATACAAACTGTTTCGTCAGCTAGGCGTACATGTAACAAGTCTTTATCGACATCAGAGTGCACAGCTACAGTTTTAATTCCAAGCTCTTTGCATGCACGTAAAATACGTAATGCAATTTCGCCGCGGTTGGCAATAACAATTTTAGATAGCATAATTCCAATCCTTATTCAATTGTAAACAAGGGCTGGTCATATTCAACTGGATCACCATTTGCAACATGGATGCCTTTAATAACTCCAGCACGGTCAGATTCGATCTCGTTAAACATTTTCATAGCTTCTATTATACAAAGGGTCTCGCCAACTTTTACCGTTTGTCCAATGGTAACAAATACCGATGCATCTGGTGATGGTGACGTATACATTGTCCCAACCATTGGTGAGCGAAGTTGATTAGCAGAAGATGAATTTCCAGCAGGCTTTTCTTCTTGTAGTTGAATAGCAGCTGGAACTTCAGCAATAATTTGAGTGGCGGCTGGAATTTGCCTTAATGCAGGTGCCTCTAGATGCTGGCTAAAGCGGCTAAGGCGTAAAGATTCTTCGCCTTCTTTTATTTCTATTTCAGCAATGCCAGTTTCTTCAAGTAACTCAATTAATTTTTTTATTTTTCGAATATCCATTAATTACTACTCTCTCGATTAAATTTATCAATAATAGCTTGTAAGGCCAGTAAGTATCCATTTGTGCCACAACCCGCGATAATGCCATAGGCAATATCGGAAAAATACGAATTTTGTCGATATATTTCACGGCTATAGATGTTAGAGATATGTACTTCTATAAATGGTATCTCTATAGCTAGTAATGCATCTCGTAATGCGATACTAGTATGACTAAATGCCGCTGGGTTAAATATAATGAACGCTGTTTCATCTGTTATAGCATTGTGAATAGCAGAAATTAATTCAGCTTCACTATTGCTTTGCTTAGAGGTTAAAGCAAAACCCGCATCACTAGCTTTTTTTTGAAGATTTAAGTCTAATTCTTCAAGCGACGTGTTGCCATACAATGACTTTTCACGCAGGCCTAAAAGATTTAGATTTGGTCCATGTAGAACAAGTATTTTTATCATCAAACCGCAAAATTATGCTTAAGTAATCAGATCTTGCCAGAATTTCGTGAAAATGTCTATATGTCAGAGGATCTCGGCAAGATGTCAGCACGTTTGCCTCAAAATATGAAATAAGATAATTATCTGGGAAAATCAGTATAATAATTGTGAGTGTCACATCCTATTTGTGGCAAACATCTAAAAAGACGTACGTCATCCCGAAACGCAGTGAGGGATCTCCGAAATTGGCTCTTTGCCAATATCAGGAGATGTCTCGCTATGCTCGACATGACGTAGTGCAAATTAAATTATGATTACGCACCCACCCCTAAAACTTTAGGAATTTTAGGACCATTTAAAGATGACGGATCATATTTATTACTGCTATCAATAAATTTTACAGAATCCCAAGGTGAATCTTTAATTGCGCTTAGCTCATCTAACATGAATGAAGCAAAAGAATGTCGATGATAGCGTGTTTTCCCATCAGTTAAAAATTCATTAATTTTAGCTATAGCATCATCAGCATTTCCACAGTGTGAAACAGCATCGTTTAAAGCTGTTGCTCGTGCTTGGCCATATGAACCATGGCGTAACCAACTAAAAAATCCATTTTCCCCTCGTGGACTTGGCTTTTGTCCATTATACCAATTTTGGTAGTTAGTAAGGGCTTGATTCATAGCTGAGCTAATTGCCATCTTGTCTAATGTTTTTAGTGGTGCTAAGTTATCACCACCATCACCTTTTTCTAATCTAAGGTCTTTTGTAGGTGTAACAGTTTCTGGCTGCAAAACAACATCTTGAGTAACGTTTTCAATTATTGGGCTATTAGCTTGGCTAATTTCTAAATAAAGGACACTAAAAAAGAAATCATATTTTGTTACATTAAAACAACCACTCTCATCATAACTTAATGCATTTATAATTTGGTGATAATCATTATTTGTATCACCAACTACTTCACGAAGATTGGTAATATAATCTTCTAATGTAGCAAATTTAGATGATAAAATATCTTGTAATGCATCTGCTAATTGTTGAATTAATATTTGGCGATCTTCTTTTCCAATCGTTGATTCGATAGCTTCATCAAGACTTTCTCTGATAAATTTATTGTCATGGGCGATAGGAGATGGCAATACTAATTCATCCTGAGCAATATCTTGACCCGCTGGGATAATGATATTAGGTAAAAAAGGCACAGGTGAAGCAGGCTGTATGGGCGGTGTTGCAACTAATGTAGTTAGTTGTTCTTCGGCGAGTCCAAATTGTTTACGTATGTAGTTATACATTTCATTAAGAAATTCAAAGAAAAAATATTTTTTTAGTTGATTTATTGCTTGAGCATCACCTAGTTCTTCTAATGATGGGATAGGATCAACTGTTCTTGCAGCTAAATTTACTAAACCTTCATGATGTATATTTTCATGATATATAATTATATCATGAAGTGCTGCTAAGTATTCTTCATGAGTATCATAGTTTTTTGCAGAAAATCCGGTAGCTATGAAATAGTTATTTAATAAGTGTGTTAGATCCGTATTTTGATCTTCACTAAGGCCATTATTTATTGTTCGTGCAATTATTATAGGAAGATTATCATTGGCTTGTATTGCACGCCAATTTTCATTTGCAAACATAGCCTTAACTTTTTTTAGAGCCTCTTGTTGCTGAGGGGTAAGTGGGTATTTAAAGTCAACATCAGGTGCTGTAGTGCTTTTTATAAGTCCATCAAATACTCTAGATTTATTTTCCCGTGACCATGTTGAATTACTGTATTTAGATACGGCCTTTAAACCAGTTAATGTATTTTCCCCATCTAATCGGTAAAACATTTGATCTTTTAAACAGTAGTATTCGTGTTTATTTTCGTCTTTTAAGTATATATGAAATATGCCTTCATCAATTCTTTGCCATGGTGTGGTTATAGATGGATGATTTTGATCAATAGCTGCTATTTCAGCAAAACCATTTTCAGTATTAAAGCGAAGCCAACCATTTGATTCTACGCACCAAAAAAGACCTTCCATAATTCCACCTGTTTATATATAGATTAAAGTGCAGGCATTATAGCGCATAATGAATTAAAAATAAACATCAGCTCTATTTAATGAATACACGAGGAATATATCTATATCTTTTTGTAACTACTAGCACGTCATGTAGGGTGGCGCAAAGGAGTGCAACGACGTGCCCACCAGTCGAGCTCATCTTGTCATTATGGTGGGCACGCAGCAGATTGCACCACCATACGCATGCTAGATTTAAACTTAGATGCTCTTTCCCTGGGTACAATGAGGGATCTCCGCATACAGTTAGGGGATCCCTCGTTGCACTCGGGATGATGCATGAGGTGAACAATTACATATTTTTTAAGTTTACTTTTCCATGGTTTGGTTATATTCACCCAAACATGCAAGGCTATTTAATTTAGCGCGCTTTAATAATACCTCTTGTGCACGAGCTATATTTGCATCTTTTCCGCCCCAAGCTTTTAAGCAATCCTCTTGTAATGCTCGACCATAAGAGAAGCTTAATAACCATGGTTGATAGCCTGAGCTATTTATAGCATTTAAATTAGCAGTTGCTTGTTGTGATGTTTGTCCACCTGAAAGAAAATTTATGGATGGAACAGCAGCAGGGACGTTATTACGAAAAACGCTTAACGTATAGTCGGAAATTTCCTCAGGAGTGCTAAATGAGGCAAATCCTTTACCAGAAGTAATCATGCTAGGTTTTAAAATTATATTTTCAAGCTCAACTTGGTGGTGAAAGAGGGCATTGAATAGCTCATGCAATACCATTTCAGATGCTTCTGCACAGCGATCAATTGAATGATCACCATCGATTAACACCTCAGGCTCTACAATAGGTACGATTCCATGAGCTTGGCAGCAAGCAGCATATCTTGCTAGCATCTCCGCACCAGCCTTCATAGCTGTAAGGCTAGGGGTATAGTCAGAAATTGCATATACATTACGCCATTTAGCAAATTTAGCGCCTAAATTTTTGAAATGAAGGAGTCGTTCAGACAAACCATCTAAACCTTGAGTTACCTTTTCATCTTCAGTATTAGCTAAATTAATTAGTCCTTTATCGACTTTTATCCCAGGCACAATCCCATTTTTAGTAAATAATTCAGCAATAGGTGTCCCATCTGCATCTTTATTTTGAAAAGTTTCTTCAAATAAAATCACACCATTTACGTATTGATTAAGGCCTTTAGTCTTAGCAAGCATTAATCTATAGGCAGATCGATTTTCTTCAGTATTTTCCACCCCAATTGTTGCAAATCTTTTGCCGATAGTTCCATTGCTTTCATCAGCGGCTAAAATTCCTTTACCTTCTTGGAGTAAATGATCCATTGTTGTTGATAATTCTTCATAAAACATGATTTTTTGTCCCCTTATCTTGAAATATATTTCTCACGAATAATTTGTTGCATAGCAAAACCATTTTCTTGTAAATAAGCAAAAGCATTGTCGATCATGCCTGGATTCCCGCATAAATATACACTATCTCCAGTAGGATCTAAGTTAAGCTTAGAAAATGCAGTTTGCACGTACCCTATAAACTCATGTGACGCCAAGTCTTTATCTTGTTCGCGACTTAAGTGTGTGCTAAATGAAATTTGTGGGTGTGATTTTGTTAATTCTAAAAATTCATCATTATAAAGAACATCTTCTCTTTTCTGCACGCCTTGTAAAATTAGAATTTTTAAATTTGGATTTGCAATTAATCTTTTTTTAAATTCATTGATCATTGCGCGGTAAGGTGTAACACCTGTGCTAGTTGCAACCATAATATATCTTTTTGGAGTTTCTTCTTTTAATATTAATCTACCATATGGTCCACTTATATTTATACTATCATTAACCTTTAAATTAAATAAAAAATCTGTGCCAGGACCTCCTTCTACAAAACCCGCAGCAAATTCAATGAGATTGTTTTGTTCAGGAACATTGGCGATACTATAGCTTCGGCGGATAATTTTTCCATCACGCTCGAAATGAATTGTAACAAATTGGCCTGGTTGATAATTAAACGGCTCATTATTTAAGGTTTTAAATATAAAATGCTTGACGTTAGGGGTAAGCATATAACTATCATTTAAGATTACTGAAAAAGTTTTGACCTGCATAGTTTTTCTGTGTAAGTTGGAAAGCTCCTAATATAGGGGAAAAATTAAGCATTGCAAGTATTATGCTTATAAATATTTTACTAATCTAGCTTAATGAGACTTAGGAGAAAATAAAAATATGGCTAGCCTAGACTTAGTCGCAATGCTCGGTAATTTAAGCCGATCCCTTTCTTCTGTGCAGAGATTAGCAGAGGGAATGGCTTATATGATTGGCATTTTATTTGTTATCACGGCATTATTTAAATTTAAAATAATAGCTAGCACGAGAACCGGCGGATCTTCTCAAGAAAAAATGTATGTTCCCGTAATGTTTTTATTAGGAGGGGCTGCATTAATTTTTCTCCCTTCGATGACCAAGGTATTGTCAAATACAGCGTTTGGCGCAGGGAATATTTTGCAATATATTCAGGTTAATCCCTATGATATTTATAGTTCAATGGGAGTTTTAATCCAAACGGCTGGTATTATATGGTTCATACGTGGTTGTGTATTGATTGTTCATGGAAGCGAACCAGGGACTAAGCATTCATCCAAGGGGCTGGCCTTTATTGGAGCAGGAATCTTATCGATGAATTTTACTTATTGTGTTGCTGCAGCAAATTATATAATGACCCAATTTTTGTCTTTCACTGGAATGGGGCATTAACTGGTAGGTTTAATCTTCCTCACCACAAATTTTTAGATTATTAGTTTTAGCAAAATCTAAAATGGCTTTATAAACTTCCGGACTAGATTCTTTTAATTTTGGATCAAGTAGAACACATTTATAACCCTCATGATTCACTGACGGTTGCAAAAGGGGTGAATAATAAATCCGGTTATTTTTAAAGCTCGCCATCGTCCCACTCATGCGCTCAGCCCAATCGCTTGGTCTAAAAGCTTTTCCTTGTTCAGTAATACCTTCAATTATAATTTTTTTATCTTTAGACTCAGTCATTCTGCCGGCATGTTGAAAACTATATGCACAGAGTATAGCATTATAGCGGTTGCTATACCTTATCTTTCATTAAAAATTACTTATTATGGCGATTAAAGGCCATTTGTGCTAGGATGTGAGGGTTTTAATTATTATAGGAATAGAGTTGTGAGGCAAAAAGAGCGACGCTCAGGTATTTATTTATTACCAAATCTTTTAACTACTTCAAGTCTATTTGCAGCCTTTTATTCGATTATTGCGTCTGTAAAATTACAATATGAAGCTGCAGTAATTGCTATTTTTATAGGGATGATTGCTGATAGCTTAGACGGTAGAATCGCACGAATGACTAATACTCAGTCTATGTTTGGTGCTGAATATGATAGTTTGTCTGATATGGTCACTTTTGGAGTGGCTCCAGCACTTCTTCTTTATAGTTGGAGTTTGCAATACTGGGGTAAATTTGGTTGGTTAGTTGCTTTTGTCTATACAGCAGCAGTAGCTTTACGTTTGGCTCGATTTAATACCCAGCTTGAAACTGCCGATAAGCGTTTTTCTCAAGGTTTGCCTTGCCCTCCGGCCGCAGCTGTAGTTTGTTCATTCGTATGGCTTTGTACGCAAAACTCATGGTCGCATTTGTTTATATCTGTAATAACTGTGTTTTTTTCTTTATCAACAGCAATATTGATGGTATCGAATATTAGATATTATAGTTTTAAGGATCTCGATTTTCGTGGGAAGGTCCCATTTTTGTATGTTTTATTGATCGTAATTGGTTTTGTGGCGATAGCTTTAAATCCATCAACGGTATTGTTTTTTGGGGCTTTGGTGTATGCCTTATCAGGGCCTTTGCAGACATTAATATCGCTTCAGCGCGTACGTAAACATCGTCGCAAAGCTACTAAAGCTAAAAAAGATAGTTCTCAAGCAGGGTAATTTTAGCTAACGAAGCCAGGGCAAGAGCATCAAAGTTTAAAAATAGCACTGGTAGGGTGGCGCAAAGCGCAGCGTGCCCACCATAATGACAAGATGAGCTCGACTGGTGGGCACGTCGTTGCACTCCTTTGCGCCACCCTACATTAACTCGAGAAACAGGGTAATTTTAGTATTATTCTGCTTCATTAAAGCGATTGTTGATTAATTCAACCAAGGCTTTTTCCATTTCTTGCTCATCAGGGCCATCAATTTGTAGCGTAAGCACGCTACCAATGCTCGCAGCAAGCATCATGACTCCCATAATAGATTTGCCGTTAATGGTTTTTTTATCTTTGATTACATCTATTTGGCTCTGAAATCTTGCTGCAGTTGAAACAAATTTTGCCGAAGCTCGGGCATGTAAGCCAAGTTTATTGATAATAGTTACGGTAGTTTTAATCATAATAACAACTTGTTTATGTGCTTTTAAGTTTACCACGTGTATTTAAATAAGACAAATGGTGTGTTTAATGCGATTGAAATTTATCTAAGAATCCGAGCCGCGACCGTCAGGGAGCGGAAAACTTAAGATACCGAATATAAATTTGGATTTTTAACTGCTCCGCTCCCTGACGGTCGCGGCTCGGATACAATCGCTTCGGTGTTACAATTTCTCAATATCATCATGTTTTTCACGATGATTTTGCATTTTTTCTTTATGCTTTATTAATTGTCTATCTAATTTATCAACTAAGATATCAATCGCTGTATACATGTCGTCTGATTCTGAGCTCGCATGTATTTCATCCTTGGTTACATGAACAGTAGCTTCAACAATCTGCCTTAGTTTTTCTACATCAAAGATTACATTAATAGATAAAATTTTATCAAAATGACGCTCAAGTTTGTTGAATTTTTCTAGAGTAAAAGTTTTTAACGCAGGAGTTACCTCCATGCGATGACCTGTAAAGTTAATTTCCATAACGTTCTCCTTTTATATAATTCTATTGCCATATCCATTTAACTATTAATCCTAGATATATTAAGTTTAACCTATTTATGGAGATTATCCAGTGGACAGTAAGATTAAATTTTATTCATCAAGCTGTTGCGGGATAAATAAGTAAAGTGTAGCCTGGTTGCTTGCAACCAGGATTTACCTGATTGGGGCTCTGGTTTCAAGCAACCAGACTACGCTACTAAGATTTGATATCTAAGTAACTTCCTTATATATGGAGGAAATAAAGGCCCCTAGAATTTGAGGCCAAAAAATTATTTTACTTTCTTTTCATTGAATTCAACATGTTTACGTATTACCGGATCATATCTCTTGAATTTCATCTTCTCTGGTTTATTACGCGGGTTTTTAGTAGTGGTTATAAAATAACCAGTGCCCGCACTGGATTCCATTTTTATCTTGATGGTTATAGCTGCCACGGTGTTTCCCCTTAATTAAATTTTTTCGCCTTTAGCGCGTAAAGAATCAACAATTGATTTGATTCCCAATTTATCAATAATTCGCATACCCTTGGTGCTTACTTTAAGAGTTATAAATTTATTTTCTTCTTCAACCCAAAAACGGTGATGATGGAGATTAGGCAGAAATCGTCTTTTTGATTTATTGTTGGCATGTGACACTTTGTTACCTGTCATTGGCCTTTTGCCTGTAACCTGGCATACTCTTGACATGTTTTTACTCCAATTTGTAAGTCAGCTTATGGCACTTGTTTTGCGAATTGCTGAACGTATTAAATTTAAAAGACGCATTTTATATCAAAATCTGGCTTAGTATGCAATGGATTGACATAATTAAACACAGATTTTTATAAAATTATTTAGTCAGAGGCTCTTTTATGAGTATAATTCTGAAGATTTACCCTAGAGTACTTTAAAATGACAGAGCATACAATTAAGAGTTTCGTCCTTCGCGCGGGGAGAATGAGCAAACGTCAGCAGCAAGCATTAGATAATTGGTTGGCAGATTATGTTCTCCTTCAACTTGATAATCCATGGTGTTTGGATAAGATCTTTGGCAGGGTAAAAGATACTGTTGTGGAGATTGGCTTTGGTATGGGCGATTCTTTGCTTACCATGGCAATTGATAATAAAGATGTTAACTATTTAGGTCTTGAGGTGCATAATCCAGGTGTTGGTAGTTTGGTGGCAGACCTTCATGATAATAATATATCTAATGTTCGTATTGCGACTTTTGACGCGGTTGATGTATTTAAAAATTGTATAGCCGACGATTCTTTAAGTGGAGTGCAGATATTTTTCCCCGATCCGTGGCCTAAAAAAAGACATAATAAAAGGCGCCTTATTCAGAAGAACTTTATTAGTTTATTAGTAAAAAAAATAAAGCCAGGTGGTTTTATTCACTGTGCTACAGATTGGCAGGATTATGCTAATGAAATGCTGGATTGTCTTTGTGCTGAAAAATCTTTAATTAATAAGCAAGAAGATGGCGGATTTTTTCCAAGACCAGATACACGCCCATTAACTAAATTTGAGAAGAGAGGCCTTCGTTTAGGCCATGGGGTCTGGGATTTGATTTTTGTGCGCAAATAGTGTACAATCCTTGTCTTATATTTAAAATTAACGTATTTCAATAAAAGAAGGCTATATGTTTGATACCTACCTTAAGTTTTTTGATTTCTTGAAAGAAAGAAAATTTTCGCGTGATATAAATGAATTGCGCCAATCAATTCTTCAAACTTTGAACAATGTTGAGCCGTTAAAAAGCATCGAAGTAAATGGAAAAAAATTAGTTGAAATTAAATTTAGCGCAGTTATCAGGGAGAGTTTGCGTCAAATAAATGATAGAGGCGTTCCTTTTGAGCTGATTTCTAATGAACCAGAACAAATTTCCCAAATAAAAAAAATAATTAATGCATTATATTATGCGCAAATTTCATTAGAGGATATCGAAGGATTAAATCTTCGTGATAGTAAGAAAAGATTTAGTGATTTATTAGTTATTTATAATAAAACTGTAAATAATATTTATCAAGCATGTTCTTTAGCTACACATTTTGATGTTGATTTGAGTGAAATATTTGGCCAAGAGTTTGCGGTTTTGGCGCCTTTAATCGAGATGTTTGAAGAATACGCTGTAAATTATGGTGATACGCCTACGACTTTATTTTCAGAGCTAGATACAAGAACTATACCAAATAAAATTGGTGTTGGTGCAGGTATTGTGATTGATCAATTAGGCCCTCAGTCCGGAGATGTTGATTTTGAGTTTATTACAAAATATAGCGCGGCCATTCCTGAATACCTAGATAAATTAACCGGGTATATTGAGAAATTTACCAATGGTGTTAATGAGTATAATCCAGAAATTGATAAAGCCAAACTTGATGAATTACAAGATAACGCTTTGCGACTTTTAACTTCTTTGGAAAGGACGCGAGGCGGCAATGTGTTTTTGCCATTAAGATTTTTGTATTACATCTATATTATTCGCCATACAATTAATATTTCTTTAAGTATTTATGAAGAGGCAGGACATTTAACTGCTTCAGCTCAAGATGTTATTCGTGCTAAATTAGCTGAGCTTAAAAATGAGATTTTGCCGGAAGCACTTAGCCTTACAGATAAAATAGAAGCACATTCGATGCTAAACCCAGGCGTTTTAACTAAACCACTTATGTCGAGCATTTCACGTCTATATAGCTCACTAATATCTTACGCAGAAAAATTCGTAGATTTTAAAGCGGCGGGTGAAGAATTAGTTACTATTGATGACGCTAAATTTATTTCAATGCGTTTTGAAAAAACATATAAACGAATAGCTGATGAAAAAAAGACTATCCTTTTGGTTGAGAAAGTAAAATCTGATGCAGCAGAATTCTTTTTATTGCTTAATCAGACTCGATATAAAGATAAAAGAATAATAGATTTACCAGACGATATTAAAGCAAGATTAGCGGTTTATTATAAACAAATGAAGCCTTATGTTTTGCGTTTTAATATCCCATTAAATAATGCAATTATTAGTGGTTTAACCGAAACCAAAGGGAGCCTAGATGGTTTATATCAAACATTTAATTGGCTAAGTCGTTCAAGAAATACTGATAATATTGCTGATGTTGCGTTATTACAGAGAGATTTTGAAGCAAAAATTACGCAAATAATAGAAACGCAGAAATTATATATTAAATTGAATGAGGCGATAATTGATAGTACTTTGCGTAATAACGAAAATTTAAAATTATTCCCTTATGATCCAAATAATAATCCGGTTGCAATTAATGAGCCTGAGTCTTTTAGATTTAAAGTTTTAGCAGAACTAGAAATAATAAATAAAGGCTTTCGCCCCTTTACTCAAAATCAAGCAAGAGAAATTGTTGAAAAAGAAGCGCTTATTTTGCAGCTAACAGCGGCCGAGGTAATTAGTGATAAATTACCCCTGGAGACTTTAGGGCTTGAAGAAGTAAAATTTTTACATCAAATGTATCATGTTAAAACAGATGGATTGGAGCGGGCTAAAAAAGCACATACTGAATTTTTTCGTTTGATTGAGGGCGATAGAAATCGCCTTCTTAGTTCATTCTCAGTTGGTGAAAAAAAGCAGCTACGTAATTTATACGGTATTTTCCAACCATATTTGGTTGGCGGATTATTATTAGATATAGGCCTTGATGCGGTAAAAAATCTTGATGAGGCGATTAGATCTAGTCTTTTAGTGCGAAATGTTAATAGTACCGAATCACTATTAAGAATTGATACTAATACTCTTAAAGCGCGTAATTTCCAATTAAAACTTCGTTTTGCATTAACAAAAGAGAGATTAGATGAGCGGCGCGTAGTGATTGATTTGGCTTTGAAAACGCTTACTCATCGTAAGCAAGAAGAGCAGCCACTAGTTATTTATACTGAAACAGCAAGGGAACATTTTGTTTTAAAAAAAGACATGTATACCAAAGCAATTGCTGAATTTAGTGAATCTATTTATAAATTAAAAGGTTTATTTAATGAATCTATAAAAAATCAATTAACTAAAGCTAGATCTGGTGTTCCTTTTCCAGAATTAGACGATTTAAATCAAACATTAGAACAAGGTGAGCAGGTTTTACCGATTAAACGTTTATTTAATTGTTTATATCATATCGAGCAGGCAAGTTATCAATTAGAAAAATTAGATGACAGGGATTTAGCCTCAATTTATTCTATTAAAGTTATGCAGTGTGGTTATCATTTGCACAAAGCATATGGTCATTTGGAAGGATTGGTTACAACACCTTCTTTTGTAGTTATGTCAGCAGACGTTAAGAAAAAATTTCAAAAAGTTTATGGATTATTAATGAAAGAGAGCAGTCATTATATCCCTGAATCTACGCGGGAGGTTATTAAAGATGAAGATGGAGTTGAAGAAGAAGTTGAAGTTAATTTGACAGATGGGCATTCGCCAATGCTTTTTTATACTTTAAATGCCATGAAGATTTTACCTGCGCATATTGACAGCTTGATAAGTGATGAAGATTTAATTCCTGAAAAAATAGCTGAATTACATCGTAATAGTGAGAAAGTTACCGCTGATATAGAGCGGCTTATCGCGAACTCTAGTTCATATTTGAAATTATTTTTAGAAATTCCGACGGTCTATATTTTATTTGGCCAGTTAAAAGAGGCGCTTGCTGTTATGGCTAAGTCATCACATGATGTAGCCGTTAATAATTTAGCCAACATTAATGATAAGATTTTAACCAATATATTGTTGGAAGCGGATAAATGGGAAGATGGCATTGGTTTAATTTCAGGATCAATAACAGGACCACTTAAAGAAGTGTTGGATGCATTTTTCCAAGGCTTGATTACACCATTATCTATGCGCTCGCAAGAACATTTGTCCTTAGTTGCGAGTACAAATCCTTTAGAACAGCGTCGTAAAGCTGCTGAAAAATTGAGAGATCAATCAGTCATTGAGCAAAGAAAGTTTGCAGAAAATCTAGAAGCTCTTTTGCATGTTAGTACTTATATTAAAACTTATAAGGAATCTTCAGGGGCTACATTAGAGTTTTTAGCTACGTTAAAATTATCTATGATTTCTGATTTTAATTTGGTCTTACCTATATTAAAAGAGTTAGAGCCGCAGTTAATAAAATATTGTAGTGTGGCAGATGCTTCATCT
>CAMDMN010000020.1 GCA_945901965.1 Legionella genomosp. 1
CCTTATCTATTCGTGATGATTTAATTATTGCTACTGGACGAAGTGATTATCCTAATCAAGTCAATAATGTATTGTGTTTTCCATATATTTTTCGTGGAGCTCTTGATGTTAGAGCTACTTGCATTAATCAAGCGATGCAGATGGCAGCAGTTGAGGCAATTAGACAAATTGCGCATGAACCTGTTCCACAAGAGGTGAAAAAGAATTATCCTGGAGTTAATAGTTGGGATTATGGTGTAGATTATATAATCCCAAAACCAATTGATCCACGCTTACGAGAGCGAGTGGTGAAGGCTGTTGTAAATGCAGCCATCGCTAGTGGGGTCGCTCGGTAAATGCTTTACCATAAGCATTTTTTTCTTGATGTAGAACCGATACTTACTAATTTTGCTAAGGAGATTTGTCGTGTCTATAAAAAATAATAAAAAATATGTGTTGCTTGCTTGGACAATGTGCGCTCTTGGAGCAATCTATTACTCCTACGAGTATTTCTTACGGATTTCACCTAGTGTTATGGAGAGAGAGTTACGCGCCCATTTTAACTTATCAGCCACAGGCTTTGGCTTGTTATCCGCATTTTATTATTATGCTTATGTGCCTATGCAATTGCCAGTTGGAGTGTTAATGGACCGCTTTGGTCCTAAGCGGTTGCTTACTTTTGCCTGTATTATTTGTGTTATTGGTACGTTTATGTTTGCAAATACCGTTAGTTTTTCGTTTGCAGCTTCAGGCCGTTTTCTCGTAGGGTTAGGATCTGCCTTTGCTTTTGTTGGGGTATTAAAACTTGCTACAATTTGGTTGCCTGAGGATAAATTAGGTATGGTTGCAGGAATTGCTACGGCATTAGGTACAATTGGTGCCATGCTTGGTGATAATTTATTGGGTGGTATGGTAGATTTGGTGGGCTGGCAACAAACAATCAATATTTCTGGGGTTTTTGGTATAGCTTTAGTTTTTGTATTATGGTTTAGCCTTAGGGATCATAAGCAAGATTTAAAAGAAGGCGGTACTATAAGTAGCTTTAAACGTAATATGATTGATTTAGGCATTATTGTCCGTTCTAAGCAGATTTGGATTGTAGGTGCTTATGGATGTTTAGTTTATTTACCGACAACGGTATTTGCTGAATTATGGGGGATCCCATATTTAAGTCATGCTCATGGCCTATCAAATTCTTCTGCGAGTTTTTGTAATTCAATGCTGTTCTTAGGCTTTACCATAGGCGCACCATCTATGGGGTTTATTTCTGACAAGTTAAAACGACGTAAATTACCTATGGTAGTCGGGGCAACTGGCGCTGGAATTATTATGTGCGCGATATTATATTTACCTGGACTTAATTATTTATCGCTTTCAATACTGTTGTTTTTTTTGGGTTTGTTATATAGTGTGCAGTCTTTGGTTTTTGTGGTCGGTAGGGAAGTTAGCCCTAGCGAAGCCGCAGGTACTGCTATAGCTATGACAAATATGTTAGTTATGATGGGTGCTATGTTCTTGCAGCCTTTAATAGGCCGCTTGCTAGACTTTAGTTTATTGCATCGTGAGAAAGTAGTATCAGTACTTTCTAGTGATAACTTGCATCAATTATATAATGCAAATGATTATAGATTTGCTTTGTCTATCATACCTATAGGTATTTTTATAGCAGTGTTTTTAACTTTGTTTTTAAAAGAAACGCACGCCCACGCAGGTATTAATGTTAGAAAATAGCCTTAGTTATAAAAAACAAATCTTTTTTGGCACACTTATTTGTATCATAGGCGGTTTGTTTTATTGCTATGAGTTTGTATTAAGAATAATCCCTGGTGCATTGCAATCTGAATTAAGCGCGTCTTTTGGTCACATATCAGCTGCAGCTTTTGGGCAGTTGTCAGCTTATTATTATTTTGCTTATTCGCCTATGCAAATACCTGTTGGAATGTTGATGGATAGGTACGGCCCTAGACGTCTTTTATCTTTTGCTTGTCTTTGTTGCGCTATCGGCTCATTAATGTTTACGTATTCCTCTTCATTATTAATTGCAGGCTGTGGACGATTTTTAGTGGGTTTTGGTTCATCATTTGCTTTTGTTGGCGTTTTATCGTTAGCGCTACATTGGCTGCCACGTCGTTATTTTTCTTTAGTCGCGGGCTTAGTAACAACTTTAGGTATGTTGGGCTTAGTATATGGTGAGGTTAAAATAACAGAAATTGCAGAGACTATGGGCTTGCAATATGTTTTATTTATGATGGTTATTTTAGGATTAATTCTTACCGCGCTAATTTTCTTAATAGTGCGAGATGGTCCAGGTGGCCATAAAATGAAAACTGAACCCTTACCTTATTTTTTTAAAAATGTTATAAAAGTTTTAACCTCACCTGGAGTATGGCTGATTGGCTTTGTGGGGGCTTGTCTTTATACCTCTTTATCAGTATTTGGTGAATTGTGGGGTAAGTCATATCTTGAACACGCCCATCATTTAACCAAGGCACAAGCTGCCATGGCAATTTCTTGTATGTTCCTTGGTTGGGCTGTTGGCGCCCCAGTCGCAGGATTTCTGTCTGATTTTACAAGGCGGCGTGTATTACCTATGGTATTCGGTGCAGTTGGCGCTTTTATTTGTATTTGTATAATTCTTTATTACCCAAATCTTTCATTTACCACCTTAAATATTCTTTTGTTTTTATATGGCTTATTTAGTGGTACTGAGCTTATTGTTTTTATTATGGCAAAAGAAAGTAGTGGTGTTGAATTATCCGGTACGGTTTTTGCTGTAACTAATATGATTGTTACATTAGGTGGCGTTATATTCCAGCCACTTGTTGGTAAATTATTGGATACCTTTG
Source organism: Legionella genomosp. 1 (assembly GCA_945901965.1). Classification (GTDB taxonomy): domain Bacteria; phylum Pseudomonadota; class Gammaproteobacteria; order Legionellales; family Legionellaceae; genus CAMDMN01. Next base: position 2,826 of record CAMDMN010000020.1, read on the forward strand.
GTGATAGCGGACTTATTAATGGTGAGCATATTTATACAGTAGTTGACTACCAAGTTGCCTTATCAATTCTCCCAATATCTCTTCTTTTGGTTACCATCGCGGCCTTTTTCTTAAAAGACTCATACTCATCAGTTAATTAAGCTAATTTGAAAAAATTGCTAATAATTCTTGAACTGGCAACCTATTTGCAGAGTTGCAACTTATGTTGCGTCGCACAAGGAACGATTTGATTTTAGCATCCCGATAATGATGGCGCGTGAATTCTGTGTCATGATTTGAAATAATCACGGTGATATTTTTATTCATAGCCTCCATGGCTAATTCTGCTAAAATAATTTGCTCCTCTTCACCAAACTTTTTTTGTGTATAAGAAGAAAAGTTAGATTCTTGTTTAAGTGGAGCATATGGCGGGTCGCAGTAGATTACATCCCCAGGAATTGCTTTAGCAAATGTTTGACGAAAGTCTTTATGAATAAATTTAGCATTTTTGCTTTTTTGTTGAAAATTAATCATTTCTTTACGTGGAAAATAAGGTTTTATATATCTACCAAAAGGAACATTGAAAATCCCACTTTGATTGTATCGACATAGTCCATTATAACCATGACGGTTCAAATATAAAAATAAAGCGGATTTACGTCTTTTATCAGTGCACGAGTTAAACTCAGTGCGAAACTCATAATATTTAGATTCACAATTATTTTGTTCTGAAAAAAATTCCGCGCAATAAGCAATAAAAGGATCTCCTTCTTTTTTGAGAATACTAAAAAGAGAAACAAGATCTTTATTATCTTCGGCCAATAAATAGCTTGGATACAAAGAATTAATAAAGATAGCTCCAGAACCAGTAAATGGCTCAATTAACCGCTTTCCTGGAGGGAATTCCATGATTATTTTATCAAGGCAGTTATATTTATTTCCAGCCCATTTTAAAAAAGGTTTTATTTTTTTCATAAGAACTAATGATCGATTATAGGATTGGAGTATTACTTAATTATTTTAGATAAACAATAGGGTGCTCTCATGATTTAATCATGGGAGCGGCACTGAGGTACTGTAGAGTTAACTCCCAAGGCACGTCATCCCGAGTACAACGAGGGATCTCCATTTGCAGAAAATTGTGCAACATTCAGGAGATCCTTCACGCAAAAAACACGCGTTCAGGATGACGTGCTGCCATTATGCGCTATGGATGATGAGTTGCTGATTATGATTTCCTTGTTGTGGGGATTTCTTCAGTTAAATTTAGATCTTGATGAGTAGCTTTTAGTTTATCTTTTGGTGAGATTCTTGAAAAAAATAAATTTGTGGCAGGCTTGCGAGTAAACAATTCGACAACAAATTTAATTATTGAATTTAATGTCGTAAGTATTGAGTTTTTGCCATATGACAGCACGCCTGGAGTAAAATCATTAATCGCATTATTAAAGGATTGTAATAATTTTGCTTTATCTTTTTTCATCGGTTTTTCTATTGCTTCAAAGCTGATTAAAGCATCGAGACATTTTTTAAAATAATTAGGAAAAGATCTTCTAGCTTCATTAATCAATACGGGTTCATTAGCTAATTGAGCTAAAATACTATCCTTGGCCTCATGTAATTTTAAGATAGCTTTAAAAAATTTTTGATTTTTTATTAAAGACATATATCTTTCGCTTTTATCACCAAGTATTTCCTTTAATTTAGCTATGGCTTGGAGCTGTTCTGTGCGAGAAAAAATTTCTGCAGCATATTTTTTGATGACATCTTTTTGTTGAGCAGTACTTAATCGCCTAATATTGGTATTTGGCTCAACCATTTCAGCTTCGCATAAAATAGGGCCATTGTCGCCTGCAAAAAAATCAAGGCGAAGACGAGTTAGACCGTCTGGATGAATTTCTTGTAAATGACGCATAATATTATTAGCAAATTCATGCATGCCATTGGGTAAATTTCCAGGCTCTATTGGCACTCTGTCAGTAGTATTATTATTTTTAAATCCTTTAGGTTTAACTGTTGCATGACTAAATTTCCCACCTATAAAAACCAATTGGTATTCACCAGATTTATCTACAGATGGTATAAATGGTTGAATTATGACTCCTCTTGAACCTTTTATTGCTAGAAGACTATTCAATATGCTATCAGCTTCACTAAATGGTCTGTATCGCTTACGGTCTTTACATATTAACGTTTCATCTGCAGTAAACCGATAAGTATCATCGCCATCAGCAGAAATTATCGGTTTCATGACGATATCTTCTGCCCATATAGTAGGGTGTGCTGCTTTTAACTCAGTTATTTTTGCTGTGAAGGAGGTGTCATTATCTTTAATAAATACTGAAGGGGTAATTGAACCATGTTTAGAGTAAATAAAGCCAAATTTATCTAATAAAAGTGTAAGGTATTCGTCCTTATTCATACCAATACGTAGTAATTCGGCAGCATTAATTAATCTTCTTCTGTCTGAATCGCACTCTTTAATCCATGCTAAAAATTCCTGGGGATTTTTATGTAAATTCCATGTGGAGGCGACTATTATTGAATCATATTGTTTTAAATCTATTTTTTTATCTCGCCAATTAATAATATCAACTTCAACCCCAAGATTTTCTAATGCACGTTTTATTAGCCAATCATCTGTTTTTTTATTTTCTGTTACTAGATCCAATTGAACTGCTAATGCAATTTTCATTTTAGGCCTTTAAATAATTTTCACAAATTATAGCATATTCTCATGCTTTAATAAAGCCCTACCTAGCTAAAAACTATACAGCGAGTTTTTTTTGATGTATAATATGCGTAAACTTTGTCTAACTTATCATATTTTATGAAGGTGTACTTATGAAAGAATTATTTAGTAAATTTGATAATCTACGAGATCTTAAGCGAGATATTAAAATTTATTTTGATAAAACTAAAGGTAGTCTAAAAATATCAAGCACAGCTAGTAAAATAGATATGATAAAAATAGATGGTGCTCAAGAAGTGGCTGCTAGAGAAAAGGCCGCCACTTTAATACAACAGACATTTCGCAATAAAAAAATTAAAGAAGCTATATTAACTAATCCCTATTTTTCATATCTCTCGATGATTGACAGTGAAGATGAGCAATTTCAACTTTCTGCAATTATGTTTGGTAGGCATGTTGCTGAGCTAAGGATCGGAGCTAGAGAGAGAATAGATAATCCTTTAATTAATACTAGAGAATATTATCATCGCTCGCAAAATCTGCAAAATGAAGCAATAGATGCTTTTTTTAGAGAGTTTGAAATTCCTCCTATATTAGATGCGGAAAATTATACTTATATGGCAATAACGCGCTTAAAGAATAGTAGAGCTGAGGAAGATATAATTAGCTATTTTAATAATCATGTAGAAAAAGGCGATAAAAAGGATTTAGTATTATTTGAAAAAGAGCCATATTCTATAGCGGTTTTAGCTATTCCTAAAGATGATCCGGTATATGTTGCTCATGTTAAAGATAGAATCAGGCATTTTGGTTTGGTAGCATCATCTTGGGAAATTGCAGAGAATGTAAGGTTTACTAAACTAGGTGAACAATTACTTGCAGAGCTTAAAGATAAGCCAAAGATTAAGTTAGATTTAAATCTTCCTGAGACAAAGAACGAGTTGATTAATAGTGAAATATTTTTCAAGTTAAATCGTATTGCTAGTAGTAGTGGCAGATATGCTACTAAAAAATTAGCGATCTGTCTTAAAAAGATGATAGAAGGATTGCCTGAGTTAAGTGAAGGAGCAATCAAGCGTATAGCTTTAATGTTAGATATGACTAATAGATTTTACGAACATCATTATCCTAGATATGCATTTTGTGTTTATGCCATTGTTCATGAAATTAGTTTGGCACTTTTACGTAATAAGGGTAAAGATTTCCTAGATGTTGAGTATAGTGAATTTTTAAAAGAATCAAGATCTACGTTAAATAAAACGCTAAAACTTGATGAAGAAAAATTATCTAAATCAACTTTTGTTGCCCTTTCATCTACGTCAGGTGTAAATTCTTACGCAATTGCTATGCGAATAGCAGCTGTTATGAAAACTCCAGATGGTTCACCACCAACGGTTCATATGGTTGCACCTTGTTATTATGAACTTCCATCTATTTCAAGTTTAAAAGAAGCAACTCCCGCGGATGACGCTGATATTTTTATGATCTCAGCAGGTCCTATAGTAAATATGGAAGGGTTAACTCCAGGCGTTGATATTAATCGATTTGTAAAAAATCATATTATCGATACCAAACGGCAAAAGCCCACCACGATTATTATCGATGCAACAACATCTTTGTATAAAAATTTAAAATTAAATCCTGATGTTAGGAAATTAGTAGAGGAAGGGAAATTATCAATTATTGTACACGAAAGCCATCAGAAATTTGGCTTAATTCACACGGATGAGGCGCAGTATGGTCGAGTATTTGGTTGGTGCTCAAAGAAACAATTTGGTGAACTAGATACTTTTAAAAAAAATGCACGTGAAGATTTTGATAATCATGTTGATATACGTATAGGTGCTTTTATTAGCACGCGCTGTAGGGAAATTTTAGAGGATATTAAAAAGCAGCATTTTACCAATGGTGGTATTTTAAGATCTATTTTGAGTGAAACAAAACTTGTCACAATGGATGTTGTTAGGCATGAGGATATGCTAAGCGATTTAGATGAGCTTTATTTTTTAGATAGTCCAGAGCTTCGCCCTGGATATTTTATTTCTGAATTAGAGCAAGCAGCTTATGGGGTTATTGATTATCGTGCTAGTTTTGGTCATTATGCTGCGACAACGTCTGGTGTTCCTGGTGTTCCTGGTGTTAGAGGTGTTCCTAATCATCGTAGGCTTAGCCCTGACGCATCTGATTCCATTGATTGTTTGGTAGCAGCAAGCCACACTCGTCTTTCAGCTGATAAAAAACCTATAACTATGCTTAGCAATCTTATAGCTTTGGCAAGAAAAAAAGAAAATTTATCGCTTGAAGAGCAAATTGTAACCATGGGTCTTTTACATAGTACTATTTTTAATATTCGATTATTTCCTCTAAATATTGATGAGGTGCATTTAACTATATTAACTGACAATGTTAATAATAATAATATAATCATGGATGATTTAAAAAATAAGGTGGTTAATCCTAAAAATAAACGAAAAGGTGCGGTATCGTTAATTAGAATGAGTGATAACACTATAGCTCTTGGTTATTGTTCCTTCGATAATCAATATAGACAAATCAATATTGAAGATAAAGATATAATAGCTTTAGGATTGCAGGGGGATCAATCAGGGAAGATCGATGGAGATAAGGCTTTAAAAGCAATAAAAGCACATATAAATAAGCTGCAAGGCGCAGCTATTCCGAAAAATGCTAATTTGGCAGTTGTTTATGCTGCAATGTCTAATGCACTTGATTGCTGTCCCTTATTAAAAAATAGACAGCATATGTTTAATATAAAGGCATGGCTTCTGCAAGTGCGGGAAAAGCTTATTAAAGAATATGATATTCAGGAACAACTTATTACAGAATGTGATGCAGATGGAGATATTGCTAAAATATATGATCGGAAAGGAAAGGTTGATTTTTTCGATACGATTAGAGCTATGTATAGTATGAATATATCACTTAAAGATTCTGAACTTAAGATTATTAGTAAAAATCCAGTTTTATGTAAATATATTAAGACTAGTCAGGATAAATATACTATTGAGGCATTAATAGCATTATTTATAATACCTAACTTCTCATCAACTATTGATTTATCACTAGTAAAAGATAATCCTGATTTTAAAGCAGCTATTACTAAAGTATATAAAGCTAATGATGAAATTTTGTTAAGTCTACGAAAATCATCTGCAAAATTTAATGAAGCATCGATTAGTTCTAAGGTGTATTTAAGTGCTTGTTCTTTCGCTCTTTATAGTTATTATAGTAAATCTAATCCATTAGAAACTGATAAAGTAGAATTGCTTACAAAATTAAAATCTGCTGAAATTAATTATCTCGTGGTTCTTGCCAAGGAAACACTATTTGCAAAAATTGCAAGAGGCATTCTTATGTCGGTTACTACTTTTATAGCTACAATATTGGTGGTGCCATTAGTTATTCATTATCAAAATACTGGCAGAGTGATGTTTTTCGGAGCTCCTAGTGCGCAACTTAAATTACAAGATATGCACTATAAATTAGATGCAGAAATTAAAAATAATGTTAACTCCCCAGGTACGTCATCCTTAGCGCAAAAAGACGCGCTCAGGATGACGTACCTGGCAACTCAGGATGACGTAGATCTGGAGTTATAAATAATGATGATTGTAAATCTCAAGTTCAGCAATCGACCTATTAAGTTAATGCATAAGCCCTAATCTTAAATCCATGGTTCAATTGGGTGCATATGAAATAAAATACATACAGGCAAGCCTAAGTCATATATAATTCTGCAAAAAATAGATGGCTGGAATTGTGAAGCAATTATTTCTGATTAATCGTCAACTAGAAATTCTTAAACGAGATATAACCTTATACTCTGATAAAGTTAAAGCTAGTCTAAAAATAGTAGGTGCCGCTCGTCAAATCGATCTGAGAGAAATGGATGAATCTCAAGTACAGTTTGCTAGAAAAAGGGCCGGCCGTATAATAAAACGCGCAATTCTTAGTAAACAAACTAAAGAGCAGATATTAACTAATCCTTATTTTGCATTTCTTTCGATGATTGACAAGGATGATGCGCAATTACAACTTTCAGCAATTATGTTTGGTAGGCATGTTGCTGAATTAAGAATTGATGCTAGAGAGAGGATAGATAATCCTTTAATTAATATTAGTGAGTATTATCATCGTTCGAATAATCTTAAAAATGAAGCAATTACTGCTTTTTTTAAAGAGTTTGGAATTCCTAAAAGATTCGATGAAAAAAATTATACCTATGTGGCAATAACTCGCTTAAAAAATAGTCCAGTTGAAGAAGATATAATTCATTATTTTAATAATGGTGAAAAGAAAGATTTAGTATTACTTGAAAAAGCACCATATACCATTGCTGTTTTAGCAATTCCTACTGATGATTTAAAATATGTTGAGCTTGTAAAAGATAGGATCAAGCATTTTGGTTTGGTGGCGTCTTCTTGGGAAATTGCAGAGAATGTAAGGGTTATTAAATATGATGAGCATTTGCTTAAAGATAAACCTAAAATAAAGTTAGCTCCCAACCTGCCAAGGACAAAGGAAGGATTAATTAATAGTGAAATATTTTACAAGTTAAGTCGTATTGCTAGTAGTGATGGCAGATATGCTACTAAAAAATTAGCACATTGTCTTAAGAAGATATTAGAAGGAAGGCTTGAGTTAAGTGAAGGAGCAATCAAGCGTATAGCTTTAATGTTAGATCTGACTAATAGATTTTATGAGAATCATTATCCTAGATATGCATTTTGTGTGTATGTCATTGTTCATGAAATTAGTCTGGCACTTTTATCTAATAAAGATAAGGCTTTTTTAGATGCTGAGTATGATTTGTTTTTAAAAGAATCAAGATCTACTTTAAATAAAACGCTAAATCTTGATGAGGCAAAGTTATCTAATTCAATTTTTGTTGCCCTTTCATCTACATCAGGTGTAAATGCTTACGCAATTGCTATGCGAATCGCAGCTATTATGAAAACTCCAGATGGAGTTCCTCCAACGGTTAATATGGTTAAACCTTGTTATTATGAACTCCCATATATTTCAAGCTTAAAAGAGGCGAGTCCTGCGGATGATGCTGATATTTTTATGATTTCAGCAGGTCCTATAGTAAATCCTGACGGTTTAGCTCCAGGAATTGATATTAATCTATTTGTAAAAAACCATATTATAGATACCAAACGGGAAAAGCCCACCACAATTATTATCGATGCTACAACCGCCTTATATAAAAATATAAAATTAGATCAAAATGTTAGAGAATTAGTAGAGGTAGGAAAGTTATCAATTATTATTAATGAAAGCCATCAAAAATTTGGGTTAATTCATACGGATGAAGCGCAGTATGGCAGGGTTTTTGGTTGGTGTTCTAAGGAAAATTTTGCGGCTTTTGATATTGGTAGATTTGCAGAAAATGCACGTGAAGATTATGATAACCATGTTGATATACGTATAGGTGCATTTATTAGCACACGCTGCGAGGACATTTTAGAAGATATAAAGCTGCGACATTTTACTAATGGTGGTATTTTAAGATCTATTTTAAGTGAAACAAAACTTGTAACAATGGATATCGTTAGTCATGAGGATATGTTACCTAATTTAGACGAGTTATATTTTTTAAATGATATAGAACTTGGTCCTCAAACATATACTTCTAATTTAGAAAAGGCAGCTTACGGAGTTATCGATTATAGATCTAGTTTTGGTCATTATATGACTACAACAAATGGTGTTGAGACACAAAGACGGATGAGTCCTAGCGCATCTGATACTATTGATTGTTTGGTTGAAGCAAGTCACATTCGCCTTGCAGCTGATAAATCGCCAAAGGCTATGCTTGGCAATCTTATTTCTAGAGCTATAAACCAAGCTAAATTATCCCTTGAAGAGCAAATTATAACTATCGCTATGTTACATAATATTATTTTTAATATTCATTTGCCGCCAAACGCGATAGGTAATGTTAGTTTAATTGAATTAACCGGAGATCTTCTTGCTGATAAAAAAATAATGCAAGAAGAAAAAATCAGACTGATGTTCTCTAAAAAACATCCAAAAGACATTATCTTAATTAGAAAGCCTAATAAGAGTATAGAAATAGGTTATTGTACACTTCAAAATCAATATATGCAGAAAGCTATTCAAGATAGAGAGTTACTAGCAATGCCACGTTGGCGAAATTTTCAAGGAAAGATAAGTATAAAAGAAATTAGAGCTTGTTTACGAAAATTCGAGGCTAATGTTTTACCTAAAGACACAAATTTACCGGTGATATTTGCCGCAATGTCTAATGCACTTGCTTGTTGCCCATTATTAAATAATCGCCAGCATGTAATGAATATAAAAGCATGGCTTTCCCATGTGCGCGAAAAAATTATTATTGAATATAACCCAAAGAAAAAAGTGGAATTTTTTGCAGCTATTAGAAATTTATATAATATGCAAATATTATTAAATGAAGATGAGATTAATATCTTAGCTAAGCATCCAGAACTTTGTAAATATATAAAAGACATTAATGATGAATTATCATTACGGGCGGCAATTAATTTTTATAAAGATAATGGTCAATATGGGAATTTCTCATATTTGATAAATAATAAGGAATTTTTTGCCTTATTATTAGCATCATATAAAAGTGGTGGTAATACGGTTTTGGCAAGCAAAGATAATTACTCATCTAATATTGGATCTGACGAACGAGCAAAAGACTTTAGCAAAGCTATTTTAAAAGTATATAAGAGCAATAAAGAGATCCTTTTAGGGCTTAGTAAATCTTCAGCAGAATATAAACGCGCCAAAGTTAGATCAAAAGATTATTTGCAGATATGTGTTATGGCTTTGCATATCTATTATAGTAAACCGAATCCAGAAGAAAGTGATAAAAATAAGTTAATTAAATCAGTTAAATTTGCTGAGAGGCATTATCTAAAAGTACTTGCAAAAGAAAGTGTGGCTGCAAAATCTGCAAGGTATATTCTTATGGCGGTGACTAATTTTATAGCCGCATTATTGGTTATACCGTTATATCTTAATTATAGAAGTACCGGCAAAATATTGTTTTTTTCAAGCACTAGATCACAATCTAAATTGCAAGAAGCACACCGAGAATTATATAAAGACTATGATAAATTAGTAGTAATCCCAGCGGTTAACCTTTAATCGCCAAAATTAAAAGAAATATTGCGATTACGCCCATAATAGCTAAAATTATATTTCCGCCGGGGACTAATCTTATGCTTTTTAATTGAGGATCTGCCTTCCTACCACGCCATGCCATAATCGTTGGTAATAATAAAAGTAAAATAACACAGCAGATACCAGCATAACTAAAAGCCTTAAGATAAATTCCTGGATTGATTAAAACTATAGATAGCGGCGGTAAAAATGTCAGCGCTAAAGTAAATTTTCCTTGATGCCCTGCTTTGTTTAATTTTAAACCATCAGCAAGAAAATCAAAAAGGCCAAGAGATACGCCGAGAAATGCTGTAATCATGCAAATAGAGGTAAATAATCCAAAAAATCCGGTTATCCATTGACTATTTACCGCATTAGATAATGCGTCTGTTAGACCGCTAGTGGCATGATCGCTAAATGTTAGCGCTATTAAGCCTTGATCACCATCGCGCGAAACTACGCCCATTATTACGACTTCCCATAAGATATAACAAACTAATGGAATTAGTGAGCCATAAATTATAACTTTACGTAATGAATTAAGATCATCTTTAAAATATTCTCGTAAACTTGGAACTATAGAAGCAAAGCCAAAAGAGGCGATTAAAATCATTAAACTACCGCTAATAGCGGCAAGTTTTCCGCCACTTAAAGTTTTGATATTGACATATGGACTTATGATTAATACTAATAATAAATAAATTCCAAGTTTGCCAAACATTAAACCACGATTAACATAATCAACCGCACGTATTCCACTGTAGATAATAAGACTAAATAAACAAGTAAAAATAATTGCAGTTAGAGAGCCTGGTATATCAACATTAACCTTATGTAAAAGATCATTAAATACGTCAGATCCACCAGAAATATAAGCTGATAACAAAGTATAAAGTAATAAAAGATACGCAACCCATGCAATAATTTGGCCTGGAAGTCCTAATGTTGACTTGGCCATGGAGATCATATTGCTACCCGCAGGTAAGCGTAAATTAACTTCTAAAACTAATAGTGCTCCGATAGTCATTATAAGCCAACAACTAACTAGAAAAATAATCGAGTTAGTAATTCCCGCCGCTGCTGTACAGACAGGTAATGCAAGCATTCCACCGCCGATAGATGTTCCTACAATTAATAACACACCACCGATTATTTTTGAATTTGGCACAGAATCACCTTAAATTGCTATAAAAAGTAAAATTATAGAGCATGCGATTACTAGTAGCTGGCATGTTTTTCCACCTGGAACGATATATTTTGAGGTGAAATTTTTTCTGCCAACAAACGACATTAGCGCGGGTAATAAGAGTAATAGAATGACGCAAAAAAATCCAGCATAACTCAAAGCATGAATATAAGCTGCTGGATAATATATAACCACTAATAAAGGTGGTAAAAAAGTTAATAAAAATAGGGTTAATCCTTCTTTACCTTCAATTTTCATATTAAGCCCATCTTGTAAGAAGCTAATAAGGCAAAGCGATACGCCTAAAAAGGCAGTAAGCATACAAATTGAAGTAAAGAAATTAAATAGCGAGCTAATAATGTTATTGTTTACTCTATTAGAGAGCATATCTGCCATTTTGCTTGTGGTATGCTCATCATTCATTAATGACATTAATGAATGCTCACCGTTAGCAGGTAAGCTGCCAATAATAACCGCATCCCAAGCGATATAGCATAGAAGTGGGATAAGAGATCCAATTAATACTACTTTTTTTAAAGTATAAATATCATCATTAAAATATTCACGTAAATTAGGCACAATAATAGCAAAGCCAAAAGACGTAATTAAAATCATTATGGAGCCGGTGATGTAACTGACATCGCCGCCATGAAAATTATTTAAATGGATAAATGGTGAAATGAGTATCGTTAAAATAAAATAAATAGCTAATTTAGCAAACATTAGACCACGATTAATCATATCAACTTGATGAATTCCACCATAAACGATAAGCCCGAAAATCAAGGTAAAAAGCGATGTTAATTTCCATGGTTTCGCAAAAATATCAACCTTAAGTAATAATCCCCCCAATACGTCAGCACCGCCTGAGATATAAGCGGATAATAGGGTATAAAGTAGGAATAAATAACTTAACCAAGCTATTACCAACCCAGATTTACCTAAGGTAGCAGAAGCCATTGAAACCATATTTTTGCCAGGAGCAAGATATAGATTAACTTCAAGAATAAATAAAGCACCTAAGGTCATAAGAGACCAGGTTAATAATAAAAATAACGATGATTGCCAAAAACCCATGGCAGAATTAGCTACAGGCAAAGCTAGCATTCCACCGCCAATGGATGTGCCAACAATAAGTAATATGCCACCAATAAATTTTGAATTCATGTATAGATCGTTAAATAAAAGAGACCTTATATTAGCATAAAATTAAGTTATAGCCCTAAAGCTTGCTTTTTAATCAGGGCAAGATCATGAGGGCCTAGTAATTAATCCAATAATGTGATCTCATACCTCCTTTGTTATAAAAGGAGCAAATGGGATGACAACGTTATCATTAGTAGAGTGTTTATCAGTAATTCGTGACCCACGCCAAGAAAGCAAAATCGAGCATGAGTT
>CAMDMN010000021.1 GCA_945901965.1 Legionella genomosp. 1
GCCTTCTTATTTAAATATAAATTCATGAACCATGCCAAATTCACTTCCAATTAGCTTTATACCCAAAATAATTTAAGCTTTATTAAGGAGTTTATATGATCTCGACTTATATAATTGAAGAGGATCTAATCAAAGGATTTATTGAATTATCATCTACATATAAAGATCTAGAATCTTACTTTGGCATAAAAAGTCCTAAATCTTTAAAAACTAAAGACGGTAAATTTTATGCAGTATTACCACATTATCTAATGAGTAAAGCTATAGCTCTTACAGAAACGAGCAGAAACTCACTAGATCACCAATGTGTAGCTATAAATTTATTTCTTAAATCATCAATGTCCAAAGCAATGTCTGATAGTCACAATGGCTTTCAATCTGATTGGAGTTTTATGTCATTTTGGAAATCAGCATATCAAAAAAAAGATTATTTATATAATCAACGCGCATCAAGATTTATTATGATCGCTTTGTCTAATTTATTATGTAATCTTTTACATCCTACAGATCCAATTACTGGTTTACCTTTAACTTTAAATAACTGTATTGAAATTTGTAAGAAGGTCGAGCTATATTTAAGCCAGCTACTAAATAGAAAATCTGAAAACTATATGAAAAATATTAATAATCACGAAAATGAGCTGATAAGCTTCATCAAAAAAATTACAGAACACACTAAATCATTACATGCAGCATATATAGAAGAGCAAATTAATGGTAATGCTTTATCTACTGAAATTATAATAACTAATAAAATTGATGCCTTAAAACGCCTAGTAAAGCATTGCTACAATGAAATGTCATATCAGAGTAAAAAGGGTAGAAAGGGATTATTATTAAGAGAAATTATGACTGAAATTGAAAAAAAACATATTTACTCTGAACCATGGATAAAAAATATAATATTAGAGCTAACAAAAATAACGGCAAGTTATCGTAGAAGCTATATATTTCATGCAAATTATGGTCAAACACGATCTGCAAAGACGCTAATCGCTGCTATTTTAGATCAAAATCTAAACAAGACCCTTCCAATAGCAGCAATAATTTTTAACAATCCCCAAATTAATATTATGAAAATTAATGAAGAAAAAATATTGCATCGTATATATAAAATGCAAGCAGAACGATTTTGGCCATTTGCAATTGATGATGTTAATCTATCCATGCATTAATTGTTCTATATATCTACGACACGTTAGTGGCTTTGCTATATTATTAATAAATTGCCGGCTACCACCGGTGCCAGTGATAATTAGCGAGCCATATTGCAGCAAACTACCAAGTATAGATTGGCGAATATCAATACTTTCAACTTTAGACAAAGGAATATCAAGAGTTTTACGTACCAATATACCTGAGCATAATATCACTTGATTAGATTTTATAATTAAAGAAGAGAAATGATAAGTTAGCCAAACCATAATAACCCAGACAATCGAAAAAACAATGAAAAAAGTTGCAACATCACGTAATGCACGAAACTCTAGCCCAAGATAAACTCCAACTAAAAGTAGAGCTACAGGCCAAAAAAATATAATGAAATGAAGACGTGCTTGGTATACGATGTTATTCTCAGCCATCTTAAAGATCCTTGTTAGTTTGTATCTTTATAAGTATTAGAATAATACAATATTATCTGGGTAAGTTAAATCATTTAGTAATTATAGGAACTCAAAATGCGAAGGATAAATCGTTATTTAAATACTCGCATAATTGAAATCTGTAAAAATACAGCTCTTTTAGAGGATTTAAATAAACATCTTCAGAATTTCCTACCATTAGATCTAAAAGCTCACTGCCATGTTGGTAGCTTTAATAAAGGCTGTCTTTTAATTGTAACATCTAATGCTGAATGGGCATCACAACTGCGCTATTTTGTACCAGAATTACGTGATAAACTACGTATAGAAGCACACATCTACCAATTAACCTCAATTAAAATAACGATAGCTTTAATAAAATCAGCAGAATTAACTAAATCTAAAATATCACCATCACTATCAAGCTCTGCCCGGTCTACGATTATCGGTAGCTTAGAAAATTGTAATTATTTGCCTTTAAAAGAGGCATTGCTTAAACTCGCCTCTATTGATATTAAGCCTGAGAAAAACTGTTGATTGTAATAAACAGAATTCATTAAATATCGATAATATTTGTAGGTTGGGCCTTGGCCCAACCTACGCTTTAAGCTTCAACAGGAAATAAACCTGCTTGCAAAGATGGTTGATAGTCTTCCTTATCAAAATAAGCATATTCCCATGCATCTTGCTTTGCTATTAGCGCCCGCAATAATTTGTTATTAAGCTCATGACCAGACTTGTAGCCTTCAAAGGCCCCAATTAAGCCTGAACCTAAGAGATATAAATCTCCGATCGCATCTAAAATTTTATGTTTTACAAATTCATCTTCAAAGCGCAAACCATCTTCATTGAGAATACGATAGCTATCAACTACAACTGCATTATTTAAACTGCCGCCCTTTACCAAATCATTTTCTCGCAATTTTTCATAATCGGAAAGGAACCCAAATGTTCTAGCACGACAGACTTCTTTTACATAAGAAGTTGAAGAAAAATCAAAATTAGCGGCCTGTGGTCTATCATCAAATACTGGGTGATTAAAACCAATTGTAAAAGATATTTTATAACCATTATATGGAAGAAATTGCACATATTTGCCATTTTCTTCAACACGAATTGGTTTTAATATACGAATATAACGCTTAGGAGCTGCTTGCTCTTGAATACCAGCTGACTGAATTAAAAAAACGAAAGGAGCGGCACTTCCATCCATAATAGGAATTTCAGGAGCATTAATATCTATATAAGCATTATCAATTCCTAAACCAGCCAGAGCTGATAAAAGATGCTCAACTGTAGCAACTTTAGCACCTTTATATTGCAAAGATGTACATAACATAGTATCTGACACGTTATCATAAGAAGCAGGCACTTCCACAACTGGGTCAAGATCGATGCGTCTGAAAATTATTCCGGTATTTATAGGTGCAGGGCGTAAGGTAAGCAGTACTTTCTCACCAGAATGCAAGCCAACTCCTGTTGCTTGAATCACCTTTTTAGGTGTCCTTTGTTTTATCATTCAGCAATCACCTTTACCTACCCCTTGTTTAACACACAAAGCTTTTTATCATTTTAACAATAATTTATTAATATGTCTAATCACTACAATTAAGCGAGCTCAACTCTCATTTAGACAAATAAATTGTCTAAATGAGAGTTGCTCTACAATTAAGCCTCTTCTTGTCTTCGCAAAAATGCTGGAATATCCAAGTAATCTATATCAGGGATAGCCTCTGAGCTTTGTTTTGGGGCAGCAGATGCCGCTTGTTTTCTAATTACAGCTGGTCGTTCAAGCTGTTGATAATCAAGAGAGCCATCTAATCTTCGTGATTCTTTTAAGCGCGTTTTGCCAACCTCATGCTGTTGATGGCGTTGCCTTACATCACCAAGACCAGTTACGATTACAGTCACTCTCATTTCATCTTTCATATCAGGATCTATAACCGTACCAACAACTACAGTGGCATCATCAGAAATAAATTCCTTAACAACATCACCTACCTCTTCAAATTCACCAATCGACATGTCCATGCCAGCAGTGATATTGACTAGAATACCTCGCGCACCAGAGAAATTAACATCCTCTAATAGTGGTGAAGCAATTGCAGCCTCAGCTGCCTGCCGAGCCCGTTCCTCACCTTTAGCACTTCCTGTCCCCATCATAGCCATACCCATTTCAGACATAACTGTACGAACGTCAGCAAAGTCGACATTGATAAGACCTGGGCGTGTAATTAAATCAGAAATACCTTTAACCGCCCCCAATAAAACATTATTAGCGGCTTTAAACGCATTAAGTAAGCTAATATTTTTACCTAACACCGATAGTAATTTATTATTAGGAATAGTGATTAAGGAATCAACGTGCTCTGCTAAGCGACGAATCCCATCTTCAGCAGCTAATGCTCTTTGTTTACCTTCAAAAGCAAATGGCTTTGTTACTACAGCCACAGTAAGGATCCCTAACTCTTTCGCTATCTCAGCAAAAATAGGAGCAGCTCCAGTGCCTGTGCCACCACCCATGCCAGCAGTAATAAAGACCATGTCTGCGCCCTTCAATACTTCTTTAATACGCTCACGATCCTCTTCAGCGGCTTCTCTCCCTACATCAGGGTTAGCACCAGCACCAAGGCCTTTAGTCAAAGCTTCACCTAATTGAATATGGATTTTGGCTTTAGAATTTTTAAGTGCCTGTGCATCTGTATTAGCACAAATAAAATCGACACCATCTATATTCTCTGCAACCATATGCTCAACTGCATTACCACCGCCACCACCAACTCCAACTACTTTAATTACGGCATTTTCATATTGGCTTTCTATTAATTCATGCATTTTATTACCTCTCACGGTCCAAGTTTTGCCTATAAATTTGCTAATAAACATATTAACAAACTAGAAGACTTAAAAGTTGCCATTAAACCATTTTTTCATCCGCGTCCACATGCCATTAGCACTATCATTTAATACCGGTGTATTATAACCGCCTTCATATTGTTGTTGAAGACCATGTAATAATAACCCAACCCCAGTAGCAAATGATGGATTCTCAATAATTTCAGACATACCTGCAATTTGGCTCGGAAATCCATGTCGTACAGGCATTTCAAAACACATTTCAGCAAGCTCAATAGCGCCATGTACATTAGAGGCACCACCAGTTAATACAACTCCTGCAGCAATCAAATCTTCAAATCCACTTCGTCTGAGTTCATTACATACTAATGAAAAAAGCTCCTCATATCGAGCTGACACCACATCAGACAGAGCTCGAGCTGAAATTTTTCTACCTGGTCGCTCATTGACAGACAAAACATCAATCATTTGACTAATATTTGCAAGTTCAGACATTGCACAACCATAATTAATCTTTATCATTTCTGCAGATTTTGTAGGCGTTCGCAGTGCCATAGCTATATCATTAGTAACTTGATCCCCTGCGATTGGGATAACAGCTGTATGTTGGATTGCTCCTTCAAAAAAGATAGCTATATCTGTAGTCCCTGCACCTATATCAATTAAACATACACCCAATTCTTTTTCATCATCAGTCAAGACTGCATGACTCGATGCAAGCTGCTCAAGAATAATATCTTGAACTTCAAGCCCACAGCGACGCACACATTTAGCAATATTTTGTGCAGCACTAACAGCCCCTGTAACAATATGAACTCGTGCTTCTAATCGAACACCTGCCATCCCAACTGGTTCGGAAATACTGCCCTGATTATCAATAATAAATTCTTGTGGCAAAATGTGCAAAATTTTCTGATCAGCAGGAATTACTACAGCTTTTGCCGCATCAATTACCCTATCAATATCAGCTTGTGTTACTTCTTTATCACGAATAGCGACAATCCCGTGTGAATTTAAGCTTCTAATATGACTCCCTGCGATGCCAGTATAAACTGCGTGCACTTCACATCCAGCCATTAATTCAGCCTCTTGTACCGCGCGCTGAATTGAATTAACTGTTGCCTCTATATCAATTACAACACCCCGCTTTAAACCGCGTGAAGGGTGACTGCCAACACCTATTATTTCAATCGTCCCATCATCAGCAACTTCACCAATGAGCGTTACAATTTTAGATGTTCCTATATCTAAACCGGTGATAATGTTTTTATCTGATTTTTTTGCCATTATATTCTCTTTTGGTTTTGGACATTTGAAAGTCCCTTCCATTTCACTGCCATTCCACGCGCATAACGTAAATCAACACTAGTAAGTTGCTCAGGTCTTTCAGCAAAAACTGAAGGATATGCACGACAAAAACGCAATAAGCGCTTCTCTATGTCTTGCTTACCTAAATACAGTACTACTCCGTTTGATAAAGAAAGCTCCCATGCTTGATTATCACATAATTTCAACAAAGCGATTTGTAAACCAAACGATGTTAATAGCTTACTCAATTTTTGATAAATTTGTAAGACTTCTGTTTGTTGATTTTGTGGTCCTATTAATTTAGGCAAAGATAAATCTCGATGATCCTTGCCTACATTGAATATTTCCATGGATTCGGTTATTAAAGAATCATTCCAAATTGCAATCGGAGCCTTCTCAACCAAGGATATTTTTAAAGTTCCTGGCCAAATTCGCTCAATATATACTTTATCACTCCAATCTAGATTGCCAAGATCTGTATGCAATCGTCTGACTGGCAAACAAAAAAAACTACTATTAAGGTAGTTTGCAAGTATTGTCTCAATTTGCTTGCGTGTTACGTGTTGATAATTAGCTGCGATCTTTACGGTATCTATTGGAAACCTTTCTGCATCAGCTAAATACAAATAAATAATTCTTGACGTCAAAAATAGCGCACAAACCATTAGCAAAGTTAGAAGTCCAGCATAATTAGACTGCCCTGTTTTTGCACTCATGCATTCATCCTAACTGAATTTTGTCACTGATAATGACGAACCAATTGCTGACGACAATCATGTCGAGCTATAGCCAGATTTATTAATCGATCTAATAATAAATTATAAGATATTCCACTTGCTTGCCACATCTTAGGATACATACTAATTGGTGTAAAGCCAGGAATTGTATTAATCTCATTAAAATATATATCACCTGATTGATCATTAACAAAAAAATCTATTCTTGCCATCCCTTTGCATTTTAAATCTACAAATATATTTGCAGCGGCCTCTTGCAAGCGATTTATTAATTGTTCATCAAGTTTAGCCGGTACCAATAAATCAGTCGAACCACTTTCCAAATATTTAGCAGTATATGAATAAAATCCATCGGGATGATTTACCTTAATTTCACCAGGCAAACTAACCATAGGTTTAGCATTTGGAGTTGAATTTTCAAGTACCGCAAGTTCAATTTCACGTCCTTCGATAAACTCTTCTACTAAAATTTCATCATCATAACGTCTTGCATCTTCAATTGCCGCAATTAACTCAAGCATATTACTAGCTTTATGAATACCAACACTTGAACCCATTGAGCATGGCTTTACAAATAAAGGCCAGCCTAGATCTGCTGCAATTTGCTGACATATTTGTTCATTTTCAGCAGGTTTTGATTGCCAATTTAAAACTCGATAACGCGCAGCTTTAATACCATTAATCCCAACGATACGTCTTGCCATATCTTTATCCATGCCGATTGCTGAAGACAAAACTCCACAACCAACATAAGCCACAGATGCAAGCTCAAGCAACCCTTGTAAACACCCATCTTCATATAAAGGGCCATGCATTACAGGGAAGACAACATCAGCATCAACTGCTAAACGACCATTACTCAATAATCCAGCAATTGGACGCGAATTAGCAGTAACTACTGGTAATGATTTTTTATAATTCAAAAGCTCAGCATAATCATTAACAAAACAATTACCTTCCTTATCAATTCCCACAGGGATTATACGATAACGCGTAGGATCTAAATTTGCCAAAACTGAGCTCGCTGAAACTAATGACACCTCATGTTCACCGGAGTTCCCGCCATAGATCAAAAGTAAATTAACAGGGTTAAGCATTACTAATCTCCAATGATATGTACTTCACGCACCAACTCAATAGCCGTATTATCAAAAACTGTCTTCTGGACAAAATGAATCAATGACTCTATATCATTGGCAGAAGCCAAGCCTTGATGATTGATAATAAAATTTGCATGTTTTTCTGAAACCATAGCCCCACCAAAATTTTTACCTTTTAACCCGCAAGACTCTATCAACTTAGCGGCATAATTATTCGGCGGATTCCTAAAAACTGATCCACAATTATACTCACTAGTTGGCTGAGTAGCAGCACGATGAGCTAAAAGTTCTTTAATTAATTGCAATGATTTATCTTTTTCACCAAAAGGTAGACGAAATGTGGCTGCAACAAACCATTCATCATTTAGCCCATCCACATGGCGATAAGAAACATTAAATTCTTCAGGCTTACGTTTCCTAATCTCGCCATTACGCGTCATTGTTTCAACTTCAACCACAAAATTCCATGTCTCACCATTAAAACAACCAGCATTCATCCGCAAAGCACCACCCATAGTGCCAGGAATTCCTGCCCAAAATTCACCACCCACAAAATTAGAACGCGCACAAAATCTTGCCATTTTAGCACAAGATACTCCCGCCTCTACGCGGATCAAATCATCCCCAATTAAATTAGTTTCATTAAGACAACCTTGGGTCAAAATCACAGTCCCTGAAAAACCTATGTCTTTTATCAAAGAATTAGATCCTAGACCTAGCCATAATAAAGGTTCTTCTTTTGGGAGATTTTTAATAAATTTCACAAGATCATTAAGATCAACTGGTTTATAAAGAGCCTTAGCAATGCCCCCTACACGCCAAGTAGTATAATTAGACAAAGGCTCATTATAAAAGAGCTGCCCCTCATAGATACCACTTTGATTATCAATAATCTTGTTAACACTCACGCTGTTTCTCGCAATTTTTGCATAAGGTTTATCGCTAATTGGCCAATATTACCAGCACCCTGCATAAGTATAACATCTCCATCACGAATCAGATCATCTAAATGTTTTTCATAATTTTGCTCAGTTACCAATGTAGCTTTTACTGATTTTCCATTAATTTTATTCACTAGTAATTCACTACTCACTCCAGAGATTGCAGACTCTCCTGCTGAATAAATATCAAAAATCAATAATTGATCAGATAAACTTAAAACATCTACAAAATCAGAAAATAATTCCTGAGTACGACTATAACGATGTGGTTGAAATACATGTACTAAACGCTTTTCAGGCCAAACAGATCTAAAAGCATCTATTGTTGCTCTTATCTCATTTGGATGGTGGCCATAATCATCAACAATTATCGATTTACCTTGAGAAAAATTACGCTCACCTAATATTTGAAATCGTCGACCAACACCCTGAAATTTAAGCAAACCATTAACAATAGCCTCATCCCCAATATCCAATTCCGTAGCAATTGCAATTGCTGCCAACGCATTTAAGACATTGTGGCGACCAGGCCATTTAAACTTAATTGTTAATTCACTCTTATCTGCAGGTCGTATTACTCTAAATTCACTTAATAAACCTGATTGCTTCCAATCAACCGCTCGATAATTAGCACTTTCATCAAAACCATAAGTTAATGTTGGCCGTTGAATTAATGGTAAAATATTACGAACTTCAGGATCATCTATACAAACTACTGCAGGACCATAAAATGGCAAATGATGTAAAAATTCAACAAATGTAGAACGTAACTTTTTAAAATCATTTCCATATGTGCTCATATGATCAGCATCAATATTAGTAACAACAGCCATCATAGGCTTTAAAAATAAAAATGAAGCGTCACTTTCATCAGCTTCAGCTACAAAATAAGCTGACTTTCCCAATTGAGCATTAGAGCCACAACTATTTAATTTTCCACCGATAACAAAACTTGGATCAAGACCCGCTTCAGCCAATAGGCTACTAACCAAACTAGTAGTAGTAGTTTTCCCATGTGTCCCTGCAATTGCAATGCCATGACGAAAACGCATAAGCTCTGCTAACATCGCAGCTCTTGGGATAACTGGAATTATTTGCTCATGAGCCGCTATTATTTCAGGATTAGAATTATCAATAGCAGTAGAACGCACCACCACATCAGCATTTTTAATATTTTCAACACGATGTCCTATTTGCACATCGATACCTAACGATTTCAATCGCTGAACGACTTTGCTTTCAGATACATCAGAGCCAGTAATCTTATAGCCCTCATTATGAAGTACTTCAGCAATGCCACACATACCAACACCACCAATACCCACAAAATGTATATTTTCTACTTGCCCCATCCTTGGTGATAGAAAGTTATTTTTACTATCCACAGAGCCCCCTTTAAGCAGTATGGGTAAAACCAAATGACTGCCATCTATTTTCATGATCTATACGCAAAAGTAGAGCGATAGCCATACAATTAACCACGATACTGGCACCACCATAACTCATTAGAGGTAGTGTCAACCCCTTTGTAGGCAACAAACCAGCATTTACACCAATATTTATAGATGCTTGCATACCCACCCAAAATGTTATTCCATAAGCTGTAAATGCAGCATATAAACGATCCTGCATATATGCATTTAAACCAATAATAAAGCCTCTATATACTAGTATACTATATAAACCCAAAACTAGAATAATTCCAAAGAAGCCAAGCTCCTCTCCAAGTACCGCAAATAGAAAATCAGTATGCGCCTCGGGCAAATAGAACAGTTTTTGAACCCCCTCGCCTAAGCCCGTACCAAACCATCCACCGCGGCCAAATGCTATCAATGATTGTGTTAACTGATAGCCACTATTAAATTGATCAGCCCAAGGATTTAAAAAAGTCGTAAGTCTTGCCACCCGGTAAGGAGAAGATACCGCAATAAATGCTAAACAAACCCCGACGAGAATTATCAAACCAACATAATAACGAAATTTAACTCCAGTGAGAAAAAGCATGGCCATAACTGTGCCGGCAATAACTACTGAGGCACCAAAGTCAGGCTCTAGAAGTAACAAGACAACTACCACGCTAAGAACTATCAGCGGAATAATAAACCCCAAAATACCCATACTAATATTTTTCTTTTGACGAACTAAATAGCCTGCCAAATAAATAATCATTATTATTTTGGTAAGCTCAGACACTTGAATACCAATAGGACCTAGTGAAAGCCAACGCCGACTTCCATTAACTACTTTACCAATGCCTGGAATAAGTACCAAGATCAACATCAATAAACAAATTAAAAGCAACGGCAAGCTATATTTTTCCCAGAAACTACTATCAATTCTTACAATACCAAATCCTACTATTATGCCAAAACTAAGATAGCTTACTTGACGAATCAAAAAATGAAATGGCTGATGATAAAGTTTAGTTGATACCATTACTGAGCTTGAGGCAACCATCATCAAACCAATAATAAATAAAGCCACAACAGAAATTATCAACCATTTATCATATAAGCCTGATTGCTTATTAGTTGACTTCTCTCGAAGTAAAGAATTATTCGCTTTTAAAGTACTCACAATGAATTTACCGCAACAGCAAAAGAATCGCCTCGATGATTAAAATCTCGGAACATATCAAGACTTGCACATGCAGGAGATAACAACACTACATCACCAGGTATTGCGAGAGTTTTTGCTGTAGTTACTGCATCATCAAGAGAGGAAACCCTGATAACCTTGACAAGATCAGATATGGCTTTTTCTATAAGATCAGCATCTTCACCAATCAATACAACAGTTCTAGCATAATCAGCTACAGAGGAACGCAATTCAGTAAAATCAGCGCCTTTTCCTTGGCCCCCAGCTATTAATATAATTTTTCCTTGCATAGAATCTCCTATTCCTGCAATCGCAGACATGGTTGCCCCAATATTTGTTCCTTTAGAGTCATTGATCCAATCTACACCATCTAATGTTCGCACCCATTGGCTACGATGAGGTAAGCCTGCAAAATTCTTAAGTACATCTAAAATAAATTGCAAAGCTACCCCATAAGCATTAGCCAATGCAGAAGCTGCTAGTGCATTTTGCCAATTATGCCGGCCTTTTATTTTTATATCTTCAACTGACAGCAATACCTCATTACCATATGCAAGATAATTAGTGCCATCTGAAGTTATAATCCCCCAATTTCCAACTGAGGGCTTATCCAAGCCAAAGCTAATAATCTCCTGACTATCATCTTTTTCCTTTAACCAAGGAATAGTATTTTTATCACCTCGATTATAAATTAGCTTAGACGCTTGATGATATACTTGCTGTTTAGCATTTATATAAGCATCAAAACTATGGTGCCTATCAAGATGATCAGGGGTCACATTTAAAATAGTAGCAGCAAAAGGTGTTAAAGAAAATGTCAAATCTAACTGAAAGCTTGATAACTCTAAAACCCAGAGATCATAATTTATATGATTATCTAGTAAATCTAATACTGGAGAACCTATATTACCAGCAACGGCGACGTTTAAGCCCGCTGCCTTGGCCATTTCGCCAACTAAAGTAGTTACCGTTGATTTACCATTAGTTCCAGTTATGGCAATGACTGGAACATTATTAAGATTTCTTGCTAAATATTCAATGTCACCAACTACAGGGATCTTTAAATCTTTAGCCTTCTGAAAGTATGGGGAATCAAGTGGCACGCCTGGGCTACTAATTATTTCAGTTATTTGATTTAATAATTTATCGGGAAAATCACCCAAATAAACATCAACACCTGGAAATTCTTCTTTAAAATGGGCTAAACCTTCAGGCTCTCTGCGCGTATCAAAAACTACAAACGATTTGGATCTATTATGCAAATATCGCGCAATAGAATGCCCAGTTTTCCCTAATCCCGCGACCAAATAACGCGATGAGTCCATATTAACCTCTTTTTATCTACCGAAGCTTTAATGTCGCCAATCCACAAAGAACAAATACCACCGTGATTATCCAAAATCTCACAATAACCTTAGGCTCAGACCAACCCTTTAGCTCAAAATGATGGTGTAAAGGTGCCATACGAAATACCCTTTTACCACCTGATATCTTAAAATATAAAACTTGTATAATAACTGACAAAGTCTCAATAACAAAAAGCCCACCCATTATTAATAATACTAATTCTTGTCGAACAACAATTGCAACAATTCCTAAAGCCGCTCCTAACGCAAGTGAGCCAACATCACCCATAAAAATTTGTGCAGGATAACTATTATACCAAAGAAACCCAAGTCCCGCGCCTACTATAGAAGAACAAAAGATAGTTAATTCACCAGTATTTGGTACAAATGGAATGGATAAATAATGCGCATATAAAACATTAGATGAAACATAGGTAAATATCCCTAAAGCACCAGCTACCATAACAATCGGCATAATAGCTAAGCCATCAAGACCATCAGTCAAATTTACTGCATTACTACTGCCTACAATAACAAAATAACCTAAAATAATAAAAAAAGGACCTAAATTAATAAACCAAGATTTAAAAAAAGGCATCGCTAACTGAGTATAATCAGGAGTTGGTGCATTAGAATATAAGTATAATACTGCAGCGAGTGCTATCAATGATTGCCAAAAAAATTTCCAGCGCCCAGGCAAACCCTTACTATTTTTCAATACTAATTTACGGTAATCATCAATCCAACCAACAAGGCCACAACTAATAGTCACAAGCAATACGACCCATAAACTAGGTTGACTCAGATCTCCCCATAATAAACAACTTGCTGTAATCCCAACAAGTATTAATAGTCCACCCATTGTAGGAGTTCCAGCTTTGGATAAATGGGTTTGGGGGCCGTCATTACGAACCATTTGGCCTATTTGCAGTTGTCGCAACCAGTTAATCATTAAAGGGCCGCAAAAAAGACAAACTATCATCGCGGTAAGAGCCGCTAATATTGAACGAAATGTCAAATACTGAAATACCCTAAACGCATGGTACTGTCCTTGTAGCAATTGCGTTAACCAGTAAAGCATTTTAGATCCCCTCTAATAAATTTGAAAAAAGGCGAATCATATCATAGTTGCTTTGACTCATCCCACTAATTGATGCACAATTTTTTCCATTTTAGATGATCTTGAACCTTTAACTAAAACTGTTGTATTTTCATCCAATTGCTTGAGTAAATCTTCAACTAAATCCTCTTGCCGAAGATAATGCTTAGCATTAGATCCAAAAGCACGAGCAGTAGATTCACTTTGTGTACCACAAGTTAATAAAACATCAATACCGTGCTCGCGCGCGGCAATACCAACGTTTTGATGATGCTCTTCGCTCCAATTTCCTAATTCACCCATATCACCAAAAACAAATATGCGCCGCCCCGTTCGATTAGATAAGACATCTATAGCTGACAAGGATGAACGTAGATTAGCATTATAAGTATCATCAATAACTACCGCTTTTTTCTTACCCAGTAAAAATGTCATCCTGCCAGGCACACCACAAAATTGTTGCAAACCATTCGCTATATCTGATAATGCAATACCTAGGGCATATGTACAGGCAGCGGCAGCAACTGCATTACTCACATTATGCATTCCTGCAACTTGTAATTTAATATTTGCCTCAGATTCTGGCAAAACCAAGGTAAATTCGCCACAACCATTTGCATTAAATTTAATATCTTTTGCATAAACATCTGCTTTATTACAAATTGAGAAATGTAAAACTTTCTTATTTGCTAAGTAGTTATCCCAATGATTTGCATAAGCGTCATCATCATTAATTACAGCTGTTCCATTAGCGCTAAGTCCTTGATGAATCTCACCCTTGGCAGATGCAACATTTTCTATCGAGCCAAATTCACCAATATGTGCAGGCGCTATATTATTAATTAAAGTTACATTTGGCTTCACAATTGCCACCGTATGAGCAATTTCGCCTTGATGATTGGCACCTAATTCAAAAACTGCGAAACGATGCTTTTCTTGTAATTGAAAAACAGATAATGGAACGCCTAGATGGTTATTTAAATTTCCAGGTGTTGCAAATGATGGCTTAGGTAAAATAGACGCTATCATTTCTTTAACTGTTGTTTTTCCATTACTTCCTGTTAAGGCAATTAGATTACAAGGTAATTTTTTACGGTATTCTGTCGCTAATAAAGCAAGAGCTTCAATAGGATCTTTAACCACCAACTGCATAACTTCAATAAGATCTATAGATTTACTACATAAAACAGCAGCCGCACCATTATCTACAGCTTCTGCTATAAAATCATGGCCATCGAAGCGTTCGCCGCTAATGGCCACAAATAAATTATTTGGCTCTACTTTCCTACTATCTATGCATACACCTGTTAATAAAACATCTTTTGCACAAGGTATATTAAGTAGCATTGCTATTTCAGATAACTTCATCATATTAAACTCATAATAAACTTTATGCCGAAGCTGGCTCTTCACATGTATCATCAAT
Source organism: Legionella genomosp. 1 (assembly GCA_945901965.1). Classification (GTDB taxonomy): domain Bacteria; phylum Pseudomonadota; class Gammaproteobacteria; order Legionellales; family Legionellaceae; genus CAMDMN01. The sequence goes on from CAMDMN010000021.1 coordinate 14,995, forward strand.
ATTTAACATACGATAATAACGTTTTAGACTCAAATCATTAATAGGTTGTCTTTGATCATCAAGCAGATGAGTATCAAGACCATCACTTAATTGCTTTGCCGTATCAAGCATTATTGCAAAACGATCCCTATCAATTGTTTCACTTCCAGATATATGCATAAATAAACATAAACCATGCACACTAAAAGCACCAATATTTTGCATATCAAATACACCAG
>CAMDMN010000022.1 GCA_945901965.1 Legionella genomosp. 1
TATGGATACAGCGCAGCATAATCCAGGATTTCTGCACTCTAAGTAAAATCCTTGATTACGTTATCACTGCATCAAGGCTACAAATACTGAAAAGATTTTGTTGAAATGAATTGACCAACAATATACTCAAAAAATAATTTTAGGTATAATATAAATCTAACTATCGCATATGGAGAAATATATGGCACGCGGGATCAATAAAGTAATTTTAGTAGGAAATGTCGGGGGAGACCCTGAAGTTCGTTATATGCCTAATGGTAATGCAGTAACTACATTATCAATAGCTACGAGCGAATCATGGAAAGATAAACAAACAGGTGATAAGCAAGAAAGAACTGAATGGCATCGAGTCATATGTTTCAACAAATTAGGTGAAATTGCTGGCGAGTATGTTCGCAAGGGTTCAAAATTATATATTGAAGGAAGCCTAAGAACCCGCAAATGGCAAGATCCACAAGGACAAGATCGCTATACCACAGAAATAATTGCATCAGAACTCCAAATGCTTGATAGCAAAGGTGGAGCAGGATCATCATATAGCGAAGAGCCACCAATGTCACATCAGCAAGAAAGCAGTAGCAACACTGACACTAAAAGCAAACCAAAAGCCACAGCAACTGCAGCACAAGATGCGTTTGATGAACTAGATGATGATATCCCGTTTTAATTCCTGCCACATTGTCAATCGTTAACGATTATACCTAAGGCCCTTTAATATAAGGGCTTTTGTATTTTATAACTGTTAATTTTTATTGCCATTTAATTAGGCTAAAATTAAAGCTTGAACTACCATTGATCATCAACAAACAGATTAATACAATTTTGAACCGAATATTTATGTCTTATACTGCAAATATGAAGAAAAATACAATTATCCAGGGCAAACCGTATCTTATGATCTAAATATCAACTGCGCATGTCGTCATTGCGAACAAAGTGAAGCAATCTAGCGACCTTTGTGTGAACCTTAAGGCCACTGGATTGCTTCACTTTGTTCGCAATGATGGGTTTTAAAACATAAATAATGAAATACTATGCATTGATAGTAGCTTTTATGAAAAATAAATTAATTTATTAATTAATTAAAAACAAGATAAAATTTGTGTTCAAATGAACGTTTTATACATTATAAAACGTTCACTAATTTGATATTTTGAAATTTCTAGATTGAATGCTAACATCTAAAATTATTCTTTTGATTCTTCTTCAACAGCAGTTGGTCTATCAACTAGTTCAACTATAGCCATTGGTGCATTATCACCAGCACGAAAGCCACATTTAAGTACACGTACATAGCCTCCAGGACGTTTATTATAACGTGGGCCTAGAGTAGTAAACAATTTACCTACAGCGCTATTAGAGCGTAATGTATCAAAAGCTTGACGGCGAGTAGCAACTGAGTCAGATTTACTAACTGTAATTAATGGCTCAATATATCGTCGCAATTCTTTTGCTTTTGCAAGAGTTGTTTTAATAAGCTCATGCTCTATTAAAGAATTACACATGTTCGAGAACATCGCCTTACGATGACTTGATGTTCGGCTAAATTTTCGACCTGCATTACGATGTCGCATTTTTAAAACTCCTAATAACATTTTACTAGAGAATGTTTATATTTTCGATTTGAGAGCTTATCAGCAAACTAAACTAATTATAAACATACTCTAACTTCAGTATAAAAATAAATTTAATACTAAAACTTTTCAATTTCTGTATTAATCACCTAAATTCTCAGGCGGCCAATTCTCGAGTCTCATACCTAAAGATAAAGAACGAGATGCCAAAACATCTTTGATCTCTGTCAAAGATTTTTTACCCAAATTAGGTGTCTTTAATAATTCATTTTCTGTTTTTTGAACTAAATCACCAATATAATATATGCTTTCGGCTTTCAAACAATTAGCAGAACGTACTGTTAATTCAAGATCATCTACTGGGCGTAATAATACAGGATCAAAGTCATTTCGAACTTTCTGATCAGCACACGACTCTTCAAATTTAATATCAACAAAAGAATGCAATTGTCTTTGTAAAATACTAGCAGAAACACGAATAGCTTCTTCAGGATCGATAGTACCATTTGTTTGCAATTCAATAGTTAATTTATCTAAATCGGTACGATTTTCAACTCGTGCATTATCAACAAAATATGCAACTTTCTTAACAGGAGAAAAAGTATTATCAATTTTTAATTTACCAATTGATTTAACTGGAACTTCATCATCTAATAGTTTTACAACACTATCTGTAGAATGAAAACCAACACCCTTTTCAACCTTCAATGTCATATTTAATTTGCCGTTTTCATTCAAATTGGCAATAATTAAATCTGGGTTTAAAATCTCAACATCATGTGATAATTGAATATCAGAAGCTTTAACCTGGCATGGACCTTTAACATTCAAAGTAAGAGTTGCTTCATTAGTAACTGTTAATTTAATTGCAATATCTTTTAAATTTAATAAAATATTAACAACATCTTCCTGAACACCTTCGATTGTACTGTACTCATGCAACACACCTTCTATTGTTGCCTCAGTAATAGCAGAGCCAGGCATTGAAGACATTAAAATTCTTCTTAATGCATTACCTAGAGTGTGACCAAATCCACGCTCTAATGGCTCAAGAACAATCCTTGAATGATTAAGTGTATCAGACTGAACCTTAAGTACCTTAGGTGTCAGCATTTCATTAATATCAGTATACATAAAGCTATGCCTCCGGTTTTTACTTAGAGTAAAGTTCTACAACCAAGTTAACGTTAAAATCTGCAGATAAATCACTCAAAGTTGGTGACGCATTAAATGTACCTTTAAAAGTTCCATTATCTACAGTCAACCAATCACATGACGCTCGTTGTTCAGATAAAGCTACAGCTGCTTGTATTCTGCCTTGAGCTTTTGCTTTTTGGCGAACAGCTATAACATCCCCAGACTTAACTAAGAACGATGCTATATTAACCAAACTATCATTTACTAAAATAGATTTATGAGCAACTAACTGCCGAGCTTCAGATCGCGTACTTGCGAAACCCATTCTATAAACTACATTATCAAGTCTACGTTCTAAAAGTCCCATTAGGTTTTCACCAGTTGAGCCCTTTTGTTTAGCAGCTAACTTATAATAGTTAGAAAATTGTTTTTCTAAGACGCCATAAAAACGTCTAATTTTTTGTTTCTCTCTTAATTGAACACCGTATTCACTTAAGCGTGGACGCTTTTCTCCATGTTGACCTGGTTGTTTTTCAGATCTACATTTAGATTTATGATCACGTACACCACTTTTTAATAAAAGATCCGTGCCTTCTCTTCGAGATAATTTACACTTTGGACCAAGATATCTAGCCATTACTCACTCCTGATACTTATACACGACGCTTTTTAGGCGCCTTACAACCATTATGTGGGATGCCTGTGACATCTGTTATTTCTACAATTTTAAACTCTTGTGAAATCAATTCACGAATAGTAGATTCACGACCAGGTCCAGGTCCATAAATTAATACTGCAACTGATTTCATGCCATACTCTTTAGCAGTAGCAGCTGCACGCTCTGTTGCTATTTGAGCGGCATAGGGAGTACTTTTTCTTGAACCTCTAAACCCAGATCCACCTGAGGTAGCCCAACATAAAGCATTTCCTTGACGATCAGTAAACGTAACAATAGTATTATTAAAAGATGCATGTACATGGACGATGCCATCAGATACAACTCTTTTAACCTTTTTCTTAACTTTTTGTTGCTTTGCCTTAGATATAGCCATCTTTTTTCCTACTTAAAATCAATTGTTAGTTCCTTTGCGCCGCCCTTTTCTCGTACGTGCATTTGTTTTCGTTCGTTGTCCGCGCAATGGCAAACCACGACGATGTCTAAGCCCACGATAGCAGCCAAGATCCATAAGACGCTTAATATTCATAGTAACTACACGTCTCAAGTCGCCTTCAACCGTCATCTTTGCTATTTCATTTCTTAATAGCTCAAGCTGCGCCTCTGTCAATTGTGATACTTTTGCTGCTGGATCAATCTTATTTTGTTCACATAGCTTTATCGATGTTGTTCTGCCAATACCATAAATAGAGGTAAGAGCAATAACAACATGCTTGTTGTCAGCTATGTTAACACCTGCAATACGAGCCATTAATATCTCCGCACGTTATTTCTCTCTGTCGAAAGGGACAGAAGGATACTAGTTTAATCAATTAAAATCAAGTAAGGTTTTAACCTTGTCTTTGTTTATGTCGCGCATCTTTACAAATTACTCGTATAGTTCCGCTTCTTTTTATTACGTTGCAGTTACGACAAATGCGTTTTACTGATGCTCTAACTTTCATTACAAACTCCAAAAAATTACAATAGACCAGGTAATTTTGTACCTTTAAAATTAGCCTTTTTCATTAGTGACTCATATTGTTGCGTCATCATATGCGCTTGTATTTGAGCTACAAAATCCATAATCACTACAACAATAATCAATAATGACGTTCCACCAAAATAAAATGGTACATGCCAGGTATACATTAAAATTTGCGGCAATAAACATACTAAGACTAAGTATATTGATCCCACTAAAGTAAGCTTTGTCATAACTGTATCAACATATTTTGATGTCTGTTCACCAGGTCTTATACCAGGAATATATGCACCAGATTTTTTTAAATTATCAGCTGTATCTTTAGGATTGAAAACCAAAGCTGTATAAAAAAATGCAAAGAACACTATTGCGACCGCATAAACAATCAAATATAAAGGTTGTCCAGGAGACAATGCCATACCAATATCAGCCAACCAGTCCATACCTTTACCACGTGCAAAAAACTGCGCTAGCGTGGCTGGTAGCAATATTATACTTGAAGCAAATATTGGTGGTATAACTCCAGCAATATTTACTTTTAAAGGTAAATGACTAGTTTGTGCAGCATAAACTTTTCTACCTTGTGTTCTTTGTGCATAATTAACTCTAATTCTACGCTGGCCACGTTCCATAAATACTACAAAACCAGTAACCAATACCACAATTAGAGCTATTAATAATAATGTTAAGGCCTGCATCTGTCCTTCTTTTACTTGTTGTAAAATAGATGCAACAGCGTTTGGCATAGAAGACACAATACCTGAAAAAATAATTAAAGAAATACCATTCCCAATACCTTTCTCAGTAATCTGCTCACCTAACCACATAAGAAACATAGTTCCAGTTACTAAAGTAACAACCGCGATAATATAAAAAGATAAATCAGGTTGCAAAGCAATTTGTTGTCCAGCAAGCCATTTTGCCATACCGAATGACTGAAAGACTGATAAAATCAACGTCAAATATCTAGTATATTGATTTATCTTGCGTCGTCCAGACTCTCCCTCTTTCTTTAACTGCTCAAGAGTTGGTACAACTACTGTAAATAATTGTATCATTATAGATGCTGAAATATAAGGCATTATTCCTATAGCAAAGACAGTAACTCTAGATAAAGCACCGCCTGAAAACATATTAAAAAGGCCAAATATTGTATTTTGTTGTTCACTAAAAAAATTTGCTAGTTTCTGTGGATCAAGACCTGGGACTGGTATATGTGCCCCAAGTCTGTAAACTAATATCGCAAGAATTACAAACATCAATCTAGATTTAAGTTCAGCTAAACCGCCGCCTGATTGTCCAGAAGAAATTTTAGAATTTTTTATATTCACGCTTCTATGCTTCCGCCTAAATCTTCTATAATTTTTCTAGCTCCTTTGGTTAAGCGTAGTCCTTTTAGTTTAATTGCTTTTGTAAGCTCACCTGACAAAATAATCTTAACATCTTTAATAGCTTTAGATATAAGTCCTGCATCTTTCAAAGCATTAAGATCTATTATATCAACATTAAGTTTTTCAAGCTCAGACAAATTAATTTCATCTATAGTTTTACCAACACGCGACCTAAAACCCATTTTTGGTAGTCGGCGTTGAATAGGCATTTGTCCGCCTTCAAAATTAATTTTATGGTATCCACCAGCACGAGCTTTTTGACCTTTGTGGCCTTTACCGCTGGTCTTACCTAAGCCTGAACCAATACCTCTTCCTACTCTTCTTCGTGGAGGTTTTGAGCCTAAATCTGGAGATAAAGTATTTAAATTCATTTTACACACTCCTCGACATTAACGAGATAATCAATCTTAGATATCATGCCACGAATAGCAGGTATATCACGATGAACAATTGTTGAATTTATTCTCTTCAATCCCAATTGCTTAGCAATAACAATATGTTTAGGTATTCGTCCAATTAGACTTTTAACCAATTTTATTTTGATTGTTTTTTCCATTTCTATCCCGCCATCACTTCTTCAACTGATTTTCCGCGCTTTGCAGCTACAAAATCAGGTGTGCCAATATTTGTTAGTGCGCCAATAGTTGCACGAACAATATTGCTTGGATTAGTTGAACCAATACTTTTTGCCAAAATATTTTTAACACCTAGAACTTCAAGCACAGCTCGCATAGCTCCACCGGCTATAATTCCTGTACCTTGGCTTGCTGGTTTCATAAAAACTTTTGATGCTCCATAATTCCACGAAATTTCATGGAATATCGTGTTGCCTGATAATGGGACATAGACCATATTTTTACGTGCTTGATCCATAGCTTTTTGTATAGCAATAGGAACTTCACGGGCTTTACCACGACCAAAACCTACTTTGCCCTTACCATCGCCAACAACGACAAGAACAGCAAAACCAAAAACTCGCCCACCTTTTACTACCTTTGCAGTTCTGTTAACAGATACTAATTTTTCTTGGTATCCATCAGTTTTTGTTGATTCATCAAATGACATATCTGTTCCTTAAAAATTCAAGCCGGCTTCACGGGCACCATCTGCTAGAGCTTTTACTCGCCCATGGTACTTATACCCAGCTCGGTCAAAAGCGACTTCAGTTAAGCTTTTTTCTTTTGCTCTTGTAGCTAGTAACTTACCAACCTGTTGAGCCTGATCACATTTATTACCAGTCAAAGTTGGTTTAATCTCTTTATCCAAAGTTGAAGCTGAAACAATAACAACATCCCCCAAGTCTCCACGGACTAAGATCTGTGAATACATATGGGTCCCACTGCGATGAACTGTCAAACGTGGTCTTTTAGACTGTTTAATTATTGCTTTAGTCTTTAAACCGCGGCGGCTACGTGCTTGAAATTTATTCATATTCTAAACCCTATTTCTTTTTAGCTTCTTTACGGACAATAACTTCACCAGCATATTTTACCCCTTTACCTTTGTATGGCTCTGGTGGTCTAAAAGCTCTAATTTCTGAAGCAACTTGTCCAATACGTTGTTTATCAATGCCCTTTATAATAATAGTAGTATTATTTGGTGTTTCAGCAACGACACCCTCAGGCAAGTTATATTCAACAGGATGTGAAAAACCTAAAGATAAAGAAACAGAAGTTCCTTTAGCCTGCGCTCTATAACCCACTCCAACTAGTTCTAGTGTTTTATCAAAACCAGTAGTAACTCCAGTAATCATATTTTGCACCAAAGCACGCGCAGTACCAGCTTGAGACCATGCATTAGGATCTTTGGAAGCAGGTTTAAATACAATTTCTTTTTCATTAGAATCTGACATAGATACATCAACTAAATGATTATATTTATGTGTCAGTGAACCTTTTGGTCCATTTACTGTAAGTGCACCATTTTCAATTTTTAGCTCTACATTAGCTGGTAATAATATCGGGGCTTTAGCTACTCTAGACATATCATTCCTCTTATCAATTGCGCATAAATTTATAAATTTAAGCCACTTCGCAAAGTAATTCGCCACCAACATTGTTAATTTTGGCTTTAATATGCGTCATTACACCTTGTGGAGTTGATAAAATAGCCACTCCAAAACCAGGAATTGCTACCAATTGCTTTACAGATTTATAAATGCGTAAACCTGGTCTACTTATGCGTTTAATTTTGTCAATTACAGGCTTACCGCGATAATACTTAAGATTTATCGTAATTTCTTTCAAGTTATTATCTAATTGTTCAACAGAAAAATCAGTTATATAACCTTCTTCCTGTAAAACAGTAGCTATTTGTTCTTTCAAAATAGATGAAATTAATTTAACTTGCTGATGTTTAGCTTGCTGGGCATTTCTAATTCTAGTCAACATATCAGCAATTGGATCATGCATACTCACAGTTTTTCTCCAAAATAAATATTACCAGCTTGATTTTCTGCCACCAGTGACATTTCCTATCATAAGCTGTTGTCGTAAACAAATTCGACACAGTCCAAACTTGCGATAAACTGCATGCACTCTTCCGCATTGGTTACAACGAGTACTATGTCTAACAGCATTTGAATTCACAGGTAACTTAGCTAGTTTCGCTTGAGTTTCCATAATTACATCATAATCAGTTGATGACTTGATGGTTTTTTTTAATTCTGCTCGACGAGCTTTATACTTCTCAACAAGTAAACCCTTTTTAGATTCGCGTGCTACCATAGATTTTTTAGCCACAGTTTATACCCTTATTAATTTTTTTCTCTGTCTTTCAATGGAAAATTAAATGCTTCTAATAAAGCTTTAGCTTCCGCATTAGTTTTTGCACTTGTAGTTATACAAATATCTAAACCACGTATAACATCAATTTTATCAAAATCAATTTCTGGAAATACTATCTGCTCACGGATTCCCATGGAATAATTTCCAGTACCATCAAATGATTTTGGATTCAACCCTCTAAAATCTCTTACTCGAGGCAATGTAATTGTAATTAACCTATCTAAAAACTCATACATTTTTTTGTTTCTTAATGTGACTTTACAACCAATAGGCCATTCTTCACGAATTTTAAAGCCAGCAATAGATTTTTTAGCCAAGGTAACCACTGGTTTTTGTCCAGATATTCTAGTCATATCCTCAACTGCGAAATTCATAACTTTTTTATCGCCTACAGCTTCGCCTACACCCATATTAAGAGTGATTTTTTTTATTCTAGGCACTTCCATAACAGATTTATAGCCAAACTTCTTCATCATTAAGCTTGAAATCTCATTTTTATATAGTTCTTTAAGTCTAGCCATTTAGATCACCCTTTATACAAGATCAATAACTTCGTTATTTGACTTGAAATATCTTACCTTGTGTTTGCCACCATCTTTTTCTATAAACTTAAAACCAACTTTGTCAGCTTTTTTTGTAAGTGGATTATAAAGTGCAATATTAGATATATCTAATGGTGCTTCTTTTGCTATTATTCCACCTTTTTGTTCTAGTTGTGGATTAGGTTTAATATGTTTTTTCATCATATTAATACCTTCAACTACAACCTTAGTGTCGGCAACAGAAATAACTTTACCAACTTGTCCTTTAGATTTTCCTGCAATAACAACTACAGTATCGCTTTTCTTTATACGTTTCATTTTAAAAACCCTCTTACAATACTTCAGCTGCAAGAGAAATGATCTTCATAAACCGTTCTCTTAGTTCGCGTGTTACAGGCCCAAATATACGGGTACCAATTGGTTCATTTTGGTTGTTTAGAAGAACGGCTGCATTGCCATCAAATCTAATAAGCGAACCATCATCTCTTCTCACACCTTGTGCTGTACGAACAACAACCGCATTCATTACAGAACCTTTTTTAACTTTAGATCGTGGTAATGCATCTTTAATACTAACTTTTATAACATCACCAACTCGTGCATAACGTCTGTGTGAACCACCAAGTACTTTGATACACATAACTTTACGTGCACCACTGTTATCCGCTACTTCCAGCACAGTCTGCATTTGTATCATTTTATTCTCCAGCTCTAAATTCGACCAGAAAAAGGTTGCTGATTATAACAGCCCCTCTGGTATTTTAAAAGTAAAATGTGACTTTTTTATAAGTCGCTAAAAAGTATTTGGTGCAACATAAGAGAAAATGATTCTAAATTATGACACTATAACTTCTTCTAATACCCAACTTTTCATTTTTGAAATTGGTCGAGACTCGCGAATCTTCACAGTATTTCCAATTTTACAAACCTGATTTTCATCATGTGCATGCAATTTAGTTCTGCGTCTCATTATTTTTCCATATTTTGGATGCTTAACAGTACGCTCAACTAAAACAACAATAGTCTTTTGCATTTTATCAGAAATTACCTTGCCAACTAATGTTCTAGCATTTGATTCAGTATTAGTCATAACTTGACCCCACCTTTTTCAGTCAATCTAGTTTTAATTCTTGCAATATCCTTTCTGACTTTAGCTATCAAATGGAATTTATCTAATGAACCATTTGCTTTTTTCATACGTAAATTAAATTGATTTTTACGTAAAACAAGTAATTCAGATTGCAATTCATTAATGTTCATTGTCTTAAATTTATTTTTATCTTTCATCACATCACCTTGCGCTCTTCAAAAGCAACCTTAAATGGAAGCTTTGCACGTGCCAAGTCAAAAGCTTCAATTGCAAGCTCTCTAGTAACTCCTTCCATTTCGAAAAGAACTTTACCAGGCTTAATTTGTGCAACCCAATATTCTACATTTCCTTTACCTTTACCTTGTCTAACCTCAAGAGGCTTTTGAGTAATCGGTTTGTCAGGAAATACGCGGATCCAAATTTTCCCACCACGTTTTACATGTCTTGTCATAGCACGTCGTGCCGCTTCTATTTGCCTTGCGGTTAGTCTTCCACGCTCAACAGCTTTTAAGCCAAATTCACCGAAGCTGATTTTGCTACCTCTTTGTGCAAGACCACGGTTTCGGCCTTTCATTTGTTTGCGATATTTTGTTCGCTTAGGCTGTAACATAATTGTAAATCCTCACTACTTGTTAGGCTCGGTGTTTCTTATCTTTTGTGGTGTATTCTCACCTTTAAAGATCCAAACTTTTACACCAATAATTCCATATGTCGTCTTAGATTCAGCAGTACCATAATCAATATCTGCACGAAATGTATGTAATGGAACACGTCCTTCCCTATACCATTCACTACGCGCAATTTCAGCTCCACCTAATCTTCCACTTACGCATATCTTAATACCTTTAGCTCCAGATTTTAGTGCAGAGTTTACAGCTCTTTTCATCGCGCGTCTAAACATTACTCGTTGCTCTAATTGCTGAGCTATACTTTCTGCTACTAATGTTGCATCAAGTTCAGGTTTTTTAATCTCTTCTATATTTAAATGAACTGGAACACCTAATTTCGCAGATATTTCAGAACGGAGAGATTCTATACCGCCACCTTTTTTACCAATTAAAACACCTGGCCTTGCGGTATGGATGGTAACTACAGCATTATTAGCTGGCCGTGAAATTTGAATGGAGCTTACGGCAGCTGACATTAATTTTTTCTTTAAATCTTTTCTTAAATTAATATCTTGATTTAATAATTGTGCATAATTCTTAGATGCATACCATGTGGAATTCCACGTTTTGACTATGCCAAGACGTATACCAATTGGATTTACTTTCTGTCCCATCGTTATTCCCCGTCAGATACTTTAATGGTGATGTGGCAAGTTCGTTTACAAATTCTATTTGCACGACCTTTAGCACGTGGACTGACGCGCTTCAATGTAGTTGCTTCATCTACAAAAACCACGCCTACCTTAAATTCATCGATATCTGCGCTCTCATTGTTTTCTGCATTCGCTAAAGCAGACTCAAGCAATTTAAGCATAAGACCCGCACCCTTTTTCGGGGTAAACTTTAGAACATCGACAGCTCCAGATACATTCATATTTCGAATCATATCAGCTATTAATCTGCCTTTTTGGGCAGACAATGGTGCATTTTTTAATCTTGCTGTAACTTCCATCACTAACCTCTTACTTGGCCTTAACTTTTCTATCACCTGAGTGACCTTTGAACGTACGAGTCATAGCAAATTCACCAAGCTTATGACCAACCATGTTATCTGTAATAAAAACTGGTACGTGATCTCTGCCGTTATGAACAGCTATAGTCAAATCAATCATCTCAGGTAGTATAGTAGATCGTCTAGACCAAGTTTTAATTGGTTTCTTAGACTTTGATGATACCGCCTCTTCTACTTTATTTAGCAAGTGATAATCAATAAAAGGACCTTTTCTTATAGAACGAGCCACCTTAATTTCCTCTCAGTTTAGGAACACTTATATTGTGTTGCCTCATTATTTCTTCTTACGTCTTCTAACGATAAAACTATCAGTACGCTTGTTACCTCTTGTTTTATACCCTTTAGTTGGTAAGCCCCATGGTGAAACTGGGTGACGTCCAGCTGATGTTCTACCCTCACCACCACCGTGTGGATGGTCAACTGGGTTCATAGCAACACCACGAACTGTCGGTCTTACACCGCGCCATCTTGAAGCACCGGCTTTACCTAAAACTCTTAAACTATGTTCGCTATTAGATACTTCGCCAATTACAGCGCGGCATGCTAATTCAACTTTTCGCATCTCACCAGAACGTAGTTTTAGCGTTGCATAAATACCTTCTTTAGCAACTAACTGCCCACTACATCCAGCGCTGCGTAGCATTTGTGCGCCTTTACCAGGCTTCATTTCTACACAATGTATGGTTGTACCAACTGGTATATTTTTTAATGGTAAGCAATTTCCAATTGAAATTGGAGAATCATCACCATTAGAAACAACCTGGTCTTTTACCAAACCTTGAGGAGCGATAATATATCTTCGCTCTCCGTCTTTGTAAAGAAGAAGAGCAATTAAAGCTGTACGATTTGGATCGTATTCCAATCTTTCTACACGAGCTTCAACACCATCTTTACGTCTAATGAAATCAATTAAACGATATTGACAGCGTGCACCGCCGCCAATATGACGTACAGTAATACGGCCCTGATTGTTACGCCCACCAGTTTTATTTAATTTCTCTACTAAAGGCATATGTGGCTTACCCTTATGTATATCATGGTGAACTACCCTAATCTCTCCTCGTTTCCCAGGAGATGTTGGTTTAGATTTTATTAATGCCATCTTATTCTGCCTTATTCTGTCACAGTAAAGTCAATATCAAAATCTGGATGTAAAGATACAAATGCCTTTTTCCAATCACTACGTTTTCCGGCCATTTGTTTAAATCTTTTCTTTTTTCCTTTTACATTTAGAACTGATACGTTTTTGACTTTTACATTAAACATATGCTCAACAGCTAACTTTATTTCATTCTTAGTGGCTGTTTTTAAAACTTTAAATGTAAACTGTTTAAACTTTTCCGCCATAATTGTAGTCTTTTCAGAGGTGTGAGGCTCTCTTAAAACCATCATCAGTCTTTCAGCATTCATTGTAACTGCTCCTCTAATTTCTTAATGGCATCTGTAGTTATTAATACTTGTTCATAACGTAACAAACCAACTGGATCAACAGAGCTTGCGTCGCATATGTCGTAATCAATTAAATTACGTGAAGCCAAATACTCAAACTCACCAACTTCGTGCATAACAATTAATGCATTCTTTATTTCTAGCTCTTTCATTTTATTAATAAAATCTTTTGTTTTCAGTGAAGAACATTGAAAATCACTTACAACAATTAATCTTCCTAAACGATGAAGCTCGGAGATTATACTACGCAATGCGCGTTTGTACATTTTTTTATTCAGTTTTTGTGAATAATCTCGTTTTTTAGATGCAAATGTTACTCCACCCGAGCGCCAGATGGGGCTACGTATAGTTCCTGCACGCGCGCGACCAGTACCTTTTTGATTCCATGGCTTTTTGCCACCGCCTCTAACTTCTGAGCGAGTTTTTTGCGCGCTGTTACCAGAACGTGCATTATTCATAAAAGTTACTACTGCTTGATGAACTAAACCTTCGTTATATTCATATGCAAAAATATCTTTATTAACTTTTAAGTTTGTACTTGTGTCTTTAGTTGTTAGTTGCATCATTTGCCCCTGATTTCTGTTTTAACTGCGGGCTTTATCTCAACTCGACCACCAGGTGCGCCTGGAATAGCTCCTTTAATCAAAAGTAAATTGCGATCTTTATCTACACGTATCAACTCTAAAGTTTGTACTGTGCAACGCTTATTACCTAAATGACCCGCCATTTTCTTACCTTTAAATACGCGTCCTGGTGATTGATTTTGTCCAATAGATCCTGGAACACGATGAGAACGTGAATTACCGTGGGTAGCATCTTGAGTACGGAAGTTATGTCTTTTTACCGTACCTGCAAATCCTTTACCCTTCGATAAACCAGACACATCTACATGTTGTCCTTCATTGAACACATCAGCAACAGTGATTACTTGGCCTAAAGTAAACTCATCGATTGAATCCACTCTAAACTCACAAATCATATCTCCGGCTTCAATTTCTGCCTTAGCAAAATGTCCAGCCAATGGCTTATTAACACGGCTAGATTTTTTAGTTCCACCAGTTAATTGGACTGCATTATAGCCTTCTTTTTCGACCGTCTTACGTTGTGATACGCGATTTGGATGCACTTCAACGACAGACACAGGAAAAGATTTTCCTTCTGTTGTAAAGACTCGCGTCATGCCTACTTTTCGGCCTAGTAACCCGATATTCATTCTAACACCTCGTTTAATTTCCTGTGTTTTTATTACTTCTTGTCATCGTCATCAAGACTAATCTGTACATCAACACCAGCAGCCAAATCTAATTTCATTAGCGCATCTACTGTTTTTTCAGTAGGGCTAACTATTATAACTAAGCGCTTATGTGTACGTAACTCATATTGATCTCTTGCATCTTTATTTACATGAGGAGAAGTTAATACAGTAAATTTCTCCTTCCTCATTGGTAAAGGAATTGGACCACGAATTTGCGCGCCTGTGCGCTTGGCAGTATCAACGATTTCTTTTGTTGATTGATCAATCATTCTATGATCAAATGATTTAAGCCGTATTTTTATATTTTGATTAGTGCTCATTTTAATTACTCAATAATTTTAGCAACAACACCAGCACCTACAGTTCGGCCACCTTCCCGAATAGCAAAGCGCAGCCCTTTATCCATAGCCATCGGTGCATGTAAATTTATAACTAACTGCACATTATCACCAGGCATAACCATTTCAACGCCTTCAGGCAAATCACATGTTCCTGTTACGTCTGTTGTTCTAAAGTAAAACTGTGGGCGATAGCCATTAAAAAATGGTGTATGTCTTCC
>CAMDMN010000023.1 GCA_945901965.1 Legionella genomosp. 1
GAGGCATTTGAAGCAATCCATTCTTCTGCAAGTGCACTACTTGACATAGGAGCTATTGATAAAACCACCATGCGTGATTTTGATGATTCGTGCCTTATGGAAATTCCGGAAATTGGAGCTAGGCAAATAAAAGAGATTAGAGAAAAAAATCATATTAGTCAGCCTGTATTTGCACGTTATTTAAATACCAGCAAATCGACAATACAAAAATGGGAAATTGGTGCAAAGCGACCAAGTGGAATGGCTTTAAAACTTCTTTCTGTAATACAAAAACACGGTTTACATATTCTAGATTAGCAGAAATAGGTGCATTAAAAATGATATTCACTACGCTTTGAAGTTATGACTTAGATGAGATAAAAGTGCCGCATATATTATTTACATTTAGACGTTGTCCATATGCGATTAGAGCAAGGATGACACTGGCATACGCTGGAATTAAAACAAAGCAAATCGAAGTTGATCTTAAAAATAAGCCTATGGATTTAATTGCAGTATCTCCTAAAGCAACAGTACCAGTTTTGATATTAGAAAATAGTCATGTAATAGACGAGAGCCTTAATATCATGATCTGGGCACTAGAGCAGTCAGATCCTGATAGTTGGTTAAGGAAAGATCTTAAAACCAAGTGTGATGAGATAATTCAATTGAATGATAGGCACTTTAAACCTATTTTAGATAATTATAAATATCCTCAACGTTCAGAGCATAAAGATCCTTCTTATCATCGAAATCAATCCTTATTTTATCTAGAACAATTAAATTCATTATTAATGAATAACCGTTATTTATTGGCGGATCATATTACCTTAGCCGATGTAGCAATATTTCCATTTATCAGGCAATTTTGTATTGTTGATCCTCAGTGGTTTCTGCAAAACGATTATCATTTTCTTAAAATTTGGCTATCTAGATTTTTAAACTCAGAGCTTTTTCTTCTTATCACGGGGTTAGGGTAGCAATGGAACAGCCAAGTCACTTAAGAATTATCTTGGGTACTTAATGGTCGCAACTCTCCACGCTCACCTCATCTGGCATAGCAAATAAAATACTTACATTTTATTTGCATTTCATTGATCAATTTTGTATCATCAAACAAATTATTTGGAAAATAAACGCGCATTGGACATTTTACTAATATGAGGAAGCTTTATTAGAAAAATTTATTAACGCTATATTTTTTATTTCGTTGTCTTTTTTTTCAATTGAAGCATATCTATTCATATTTATCGGTGCGAAGCCATGAACTCCAGCTTAAGGCATCTCTGCGGGTTGGAGTAATATCATCTTTTGTTATTTAACTAAATAGAAAGAGGACATTATGCCTGAACTAATTGAAGCCGCAGATCTTGGGAATACTTCTAGGATTAGAGAATTAGTAGAAAGGCACGATTCGAAAACCACAATTGATTTTACAATTGGCGATGATCCCCGCACACCATTATTTTTTGCCGCAGCTAATAACCATTTGGATACGGTACGATATTTATTGGCCAAAGGTGCCTATCCTGATGTTGCTGATGCTCATGGATGGAGTGTCCTCCATGTTGCTGCTCAAAAAGGATCTTTGGACGTTATACGAGAATTGAAGAAAGCAGGCGCAAATCCATTTGCCGTTAATGAGTTACAACATACCCCATTAGAAGAAGCTAAATTAAGTGAAATGATTAATGAAACCCGCAGGGGAGAAGTTAGTTCATTATTACATGAATGGATGATTGGTTTTAACGCGAAAGCACTTTTAAGCCAGTATAAAAGTTTTGACACAGAATTTATTAGTAAAAATTTAACACTTGCTTATAAAAAAGATCAAAGTTTTCATTTTCATTACCCTAAAATTTTAAGACATATAGTAAGAAAACAAGGATTATCAAGTGAAATACTCCAATTAATCTATGATGATTTTTTGAAAGTTGATTTAGATGCTCGTGACACACATCTTTTAGATCTTGCCCAAATTATAAAATATTCGGTTATGCATGGATCCGCGATAACTATTGAACAATTAATTAACGGATTAAAAACAGTTGCTGATCCAGTCGTTCAAGCTGAGCTGCTTTATGCAATTACCCATAAAATCAAAAAAGAAAGCATTACATTAGAAAGCACGCAGCGCCAAGCTATACAAGAATTTGCCAAATCTAATTGCCATTTCTTTGATAACTCTTTTTTTGACATACCTCGATTAACTGACGTTGAAGCGTCCTTTATATCTGCTTCGAGTAAATTGTCTGACCGAAAAGTATTATCTTTACCAAAGACAGAGGTAGTTAAAGAATTACACACCACAAGAGTGACGCACGTTCATAAACAAGCTGAGCAGGTTGACCTTGATATTAAAACATTACTAGATCTTCTAAAGAAAAAAAATCAAGGAACACAGAAACGTAGGCAGTTTGGACAAATGCCACTGATATCTGACACTGCTGGAAATGATCAGCAGTGGTATCGCTCAACTTTTTATGAAGTGAAAAATTTGTATGCGCGTGCCGAGAGTACTCTTTCATTAAAAGAGTATGATAAAGATACTTACCTACCAGAGAAACTTTTATCACCAGACTCAAAATGGTTTGCAGGAACAGAAATTTGTAAATTCTTCATTGATAGAATGATATGCAGTATATTTGCAACTGTGTCAGAAAAACAAAAATTACATCCGCGTGCTATAACAAAACTGATGTTATGTATCGACACCTTAGATAGCTTTAAGCAAAAATTGTTTGGTACACATAATAATGCGGATATTGCTAAGAAATTAATTGACGATGATATTCGTGAGCAAAGATACAAAGGTGATCTTGGTATTATTGCTAATATTGCGGGTAAACTTTATTCCGAAGGATTAATCAGACATGAAAAGAAGGAAAAGAAAGGCTTTCTTTTTGTGACATGGGATGAAGTCAAGGTATGGTATTCTCCAGTAGATGCAAAGATTATATCCATCATTGATAGTGAATTAAACACGATGCGCGCTGAAGCGCTCACGGCGATTTACAATTCAATACGACGTGATCCATCAATTTTATCTGCAAAAGATCTTAAGAAAATTCAAGAACGATTGCGTGATTCGGATCGCGAAGTCAAAAAGCTGGCTATTAAAATTATCAGTGTGTTAGACGATAGTCCAGGGCTTGATCCTAGTGAACTATTATCTGCTTATTTATCACAACTTGAAAGTACTGAGCTATCTCAGGAAGAGACCGAGATTGCCATTAATTATTTTATAAAGCAATTGAGTCGAGAGGGAGCCTCACAATTAATCACAGAAACCCATATCACACGAATCATAGCATGCATTTCAAAGCCTCAATTTAATTCAGCCAATCGTTTGGGTTTTTTAGATATTATTTTTGCTTACCAAGCATCAGTGCGACGTCTATCTCTCCCTCAACTGCAGTCTATTGTGAGTTTTATGACAATTGCCGGGCAGGATGAACTTACAGAAGAATGTATACGTATTATTTTGCAGTATGCCGATAAGGAGAAGACATTACCTTCTAATGTTTTAGATGAATTAACACGAGTAGCTCATAGCATTTCTCCTCGAGCGTCAAGTTTACTAGTAATGGTTATTGCAAATTTAGGTGCAACTGCATTTAATTACAACGAGCTGGCTTTTAAGTTACAAGATGAGTCGGTGATGGTACAAGAAGGGGATAAACTTGTTTTTGTAAAGCGTAGCAAGGATCATGCCTCATCACCAAGTGTCGCATCTTTATTGGCACAATCTATTTTACAAGCCTTATCACTTAGCACGCCAAAAGCTGCTAATGTAGATACCGTAACTAAATTGGTGGCTGCATTACATTCAGAAGATAAAACAACGAAGATTTTATCTGCACGCGTCTTATTTGCTTTGCTTTCAAAAAATTTGCTGCCCAAATTGATTGATCAAACTGAGTTATTTGATTTACAAATGGCGATACAAGATCCTATTGCAGATGTCACGGTATATGCCACATTATTTTATCTTGAAGGTTTGCGTACTCATGCGAAACAAACATCTCCAATTCTCACCTCGCATTTAAATTATTTACCTAAATTATATGTGCTTGATCGCTTGCTTTTTTCTACCAGTGATTATACAGAACAAGTCAATGGCGCTCTATTTGAAATATGGTCGAAAGAAGTTAGAAAAAAACAGCTACTAACGGACGATTTTTTTAATCTGGTAGATATGGTATTTGTCAGTATCAATGGGCAGGAACATCCAGCTGCTCGCCAATTTTTAACGATTATATCTGATTATATTAGCATCGCTAAACATCCAATACCTGTAAAAATGATTCACGTGCTAGAAAATTTACTATGTACTCCAGGATATGGTGTACAGGCACAGACAATGCTGCTTGGTATTATCCGCAATGGGCAAGCAGTAGGTGAACGGTCACTGATGATTTTTAAAGATCAATTGTTTAAAGAAGAGAATAATACTGAAATTATTGAGTGTCTGATGCTTGCTGATATGCAGCAAGATTTACCGGAAGATGTTTTTGCAATTGTAGAAATGGAAGAAGCTGTATCTTGTTTAGAACAAGTTGTAACCGATGAGTATGCTTGGCAGACAATCGAGACAGCTACTGCGCGCGGTAGCAAATTAACAACTCATGCCATTAATTTTTTAACGCGTATTAATTCGTTAACCCCGACTTTATTGTCGATATATAAAAACATGGTGGCGAATGGACAAATGTTACGTACTGAGCAACTAGATTTGTTATTTGAGCAATATCGGCATGATGAATCTATTCGTTGTGACTTATTGGCAATTTTTCTTGGAGTAGAAAAAAATGGCCAAGTACTTCCAGATAAACTACTCACTTATTTAGAACCATCCCTGACCGATCCTGCTGTATTGTCTTTATTTTTAAATAAAGCACAAAGAGGGGAGCAATTATCGGCTGTGGTTATAGAACGAATTATACAATTCGCGGTTACGGGTGTATGGGATACATCTTTATCTCGATCCGTAGAATTATCTATTAAAAGCGCATTATTGAATTTCATTTCTCAGCAGATGCAAAAAATTGAAAAGCCAGGAGCTGAATATGAGGCTATTTTCTTGCGTTCGATAACTGATTCTCATCATCAGCTTGTTGAATATGGATTGAATGGGTTAATGAATTTGCAAGAACATGGTGATTTAAGCTTATCTACCATAGATCAATTATGCACAAAATTGTCTAATTGCCATGATTTAAGAGAAAAAACTTCGATACAAGCCCTTTTATCAAAAGCAAAGTTAACTGCGTCTAATTATTCAGCTTGTAAATTACTAACCATAGGTAATCTATCAGATGAAGATTATTTAACGCTATGTGAAGAGCATTTTAAAGTGGCTGGGTTGTTTGCAGCTAATGTTAATAGAATACATCAAATTGCTCTTTCTAAACCACAGTTACAGGAGCGAGCATTAACGCTGTTATTGTCCTGTATAAAACCAGGCGAGTTAACAGAACATCAATTATCGGATTTAAAAAAACTTAAACTAGGTAGTAAATCATGCTTGGGTGAAATTTTAAATAGATTGCGATCCAAATTAGAGCCTACTGTGCTTAAGCTAAAATTAGAAGAACATATTAAAGTCTGGGAAGACTCTGTTCTTCCAATGTTACCCGCCAAGCTTTCTACTTCAGCACATTCTAGTGTATTTTTTTCGCCGATAGATCTTGAGAAAGAGGCTTTACTGCGTTCGATAGCAGAACAGGAGATATCTGAAGAAGTTTTGACTGAATATTATCGATTATTCTCGCGATTAGCAGATACTGATTTGCAAGCGGTCAGTTTAAAACTTATTCCCTTCTTTTTATCTGCCGAAGATGAGCATTTGCGTTTAGTTGTTTTGAAATTGATTATTTTATCTTGCGGACGTGTTCCATCATGTTACCAAACATTTTTAGAGGCGTTGCTTACAGATGCAGATCCGAAAATTCGTTCGCAGGCATTTTTAGGATTGATGCATTTACCCTCAATGGATTTGTCCGCAGACTTTACAGAAGTTTGTTCGGACTTAATGAATGAAATTGAGATGTATTCTAAAGTGAGAGTTGAAAACCTAAAATACCTACAGATTATTTTTTCATTGAACGAGTGTCATTTTCCAGTCGGTATGCCAGAAGAAACTTGGATAAAATGTTTTATCCTGGCGGATTGGTATGCCTTATGGCAGTTGAATGATGTAGAAAAATATGCTCTTTATGAAAAGTGGTCTGTGGTAGAAGAATTATTGCCAAATCCAGATGTTGTATTAACTTGGTTGCACGCACTACCAGATTTATCACATGCACAATTATCAGCGATTATGCAAAATATGGAGTATTTAGCAGAAGATCTAACTAGTCTCATCAATAATCCACTGACTGATTTTGTTTCATTGCGCAAAACCTGGCTAAAACGTAAATTGATGGGAGACACAACAGCGGCTAGATCTGAAAAGCCTTTATTAACGATTGATCCTGTTATTTTGGATGATGTCTTGCAAATGCTAGCACGAGACTTACCATTAGAGGTTGCAGAGCGTTGGCTGCCTTGCTTTATTCAGTGTAATCGCATTGATGAAATTCGTAAATTAATTAAATTGGTTGGTAAATATAAAGAGTTAGATTTTTTAGATTGTGATGTATCTGATGCCACGCTAGATCAGTTAGATCATGCGGTACAAATGAAGATTTTGTCTCATCAATTCATGCGATTAGCTGAAAAGGATCACTTGCATGCCAGTTTAAATAAATTACTCATAAAAGGTTGGAGTTTTGAGCAGCTTGAGCGCTTGATTGAAGTGGCGAGAACTAAATCTGATAGGTTTGAAAATGATTTATTACAGTGTTTGACAGTTTTAGCTAATTATGAAGTTTCTGCACAGCATATTGATCGTATAGCAGATCTGATGCTTAAACATGATTCATCGCGCTGGGTATTGCAACTCAATGAATTGGTGATAGAAGAGAGTTTTAGTCTCACACCAATTATCAAAAATCCTGAGCAACTACTTGCTGACTTGATAAAAGACAACGAGGGATCTGCATTGGTTTCTGGATTAACTAAAGAATTACTGTCAGACATGCAACAGATTGTTGGTGGCCAATTACCTGTGTGCACATGGAGTCGTGAGCAGATCCTTGAATGGTCTGGTAGAGTTAAATCCCAACCTGAGTATTTTTCAGATAAGGCTCATTTAGTTGAAGCGATTGCACTTGCTGCACGTGCTTATTTTATTTTAACTGGCTTTCAATTAACTAACACCCAAATTTTAAGTTGTCTTTTGGCGCTAAAAGAAGTCAAGGACTCTAAGGAAGTAGTGGGCCGTTTACTACAAGTGCAAACTGGTGAAGGTAAGACAGCTATTATTAGTATAATTGCCATTATTAAAGCTTTGCAAGGCCAAAAAGTAGATGTGGTGACGAGTTCTCCAGTGGAAGCAGAACGTTGTGCACGTGAGCAAATGGCATTTTATCAATTATTTGGTGTTTCAGTAGCAGATAATTTGGATAGATCCCCCTATTTAAAAGGTGCAAAAAGATGCTACCGTTCTGATGTGGTCTATGGTGAAATGGCGCAATTTCAATTTGATGCTCTGCGTGATGAATATGCTCTGTTAGGAACTAGAGGCGGGCGTCCGTATGGTGCAATTGTAGCGGATGAAGTTGACAGCATGATGATTGATGATAGTACCAAGATTGCTAAATTATCGAGCACGATTGCCGGTATGGATCAATTGCGGGAGCCTTATTATTTTGTCACTTACCAAGTGAAATATTTATTGGATCACATCATAGATATTGATGGTCAAACTTATTATTTCCCAGGAAAAGTTGAAATAAAAAAAGATGGTCGTTATGAATTACATTATTGCGATAAAGATGGGTTGAAAAAAATAGATGATTTACGGGAATTAATTAAATTTTCAGATGTGAATAGTGTTGGCGGAGAATGTATTACTGGTGATGCAACCGTTTATATAGAACAAGCAATAGAGCGATATTTAGACGAATTAATTTCGGGAGGTATCTTAACAATTCCCGAACACTTTAAAGACTTGTTTGCAAAACAAAAGAGTAAATGGGTGAAAAATGCCATGGCAGGGCATGCTGAATTTCATGAAAATATGCATTATATTGTGCAGGATAATTTGGTTAAACCAGTTGCCTATACCAGTAATGGCGTAGTTCAAAACTCTACGCAATGGAATGATGGTTTGCAACAAGCTCTACAAATTAAGCATCACTTGGCAGTAAGTTCTGAATCATTCACTACTAATTTCATTTCTAATTGGGCTTATTTTGAACGTTATAAAGGGCTGGTTTGTGGCTTGACAGGAACATTAGGCACACCTTTTGCGCGCACGAATTTAGAAAAAACTTATCATGTTCAGTGTGTGGATGTGCCATCTATGCGGCAAAAACAATATAAGCAATTGCCTACGATGGTCATGGCAAACCAGCGTGCATGGATGAGTGAAATTTATTTTGAAACCATGCATGAGGTAAATAAAAATCGCGGTGTATTGATTATATGTCAGACCATCGATGAAGTATTGTCATTAGAGCAATTTATTAAAGCAAATAATAGGGCGGCGTTAGTAAAAACTTATACCATGAATGGCTGTGATCAGGAAAAAGCGATTGAAAGAATTCAACCAGGAGAAATATTCATCGCGACTAGCTTAGGTGGTCGAGGTATGGATATTAAGGCTGATGCTATTAATCGTGCGGGTGGTATGCATGTGATTTTAGCTTCTGCATTAGATGATCGAAACTCAAAGCAAGCCTTAGCAAGAACAGCACGGCAAGGGAAATTAGGAACTGGTAGACGCATTTTAAATCAAAATCAATTATTAGCACTTGGCTATCAACAGGATGATTTAAAAGATATTGAAGGCGCTTCTGAACGTTTTGAAGCCGAGCAATTAGATCTATTATTTGGTAAGCCATTAGAATTAATTAAGCTTAAGGATCTCTTATTTAAGAAGTTTTGTGCATTACTTTTAGAAATACGCTCGGATGCAAAAAAGAAAAGCCGAGGACTTGTTCGCGATGCCACGGATACCGTATTGTCTATATTTTCTGATCTTAATCCGCGTGCTTATGAAACGAATGTGGTGGCAGCAATCGAAGAGCGATGGGCGATGTTATTGCTGAAAATTGAGGATGGAACAATAACGCCTGAATCGGTTGAAACGGAATATAAAGCATTCGAAGCACAAATTCGAAAAGAATATGAGCTCCAAACATTATTGCAAAATCCATGCCATTTAATTGCGGTTGGCAATGAGTTGGTAGCTGACTCTTATTTTGATGAAGCGAAAAAATATTATGATCGAGCAATTGCAAAAGATGAAAAAGCGAGTGCTGCAGCATATGTAGGCCGCGCGTGGATTCATCTTAAAAATCGCCTTCCAAATTATAAAAATCTTGCCATAGAAGAATTTTCTAGCGCTATTCGTCTGCTATATGATGAGTTAGCACATACGCAAGCCTTACAAGTACTGATGCAAGAGCAACATATTGCTCTGCATAGTAAGCTTATGCAGCAGTTAACCCAGCGTATTAATTTAATTGGTTCATATGTAAAAAGTATTGAGTCTGCTGTAGAGTCGATTAAACGTTCACAACGATTGATGACTGTAACTACTCGTAAGCATTATCAAAATAAAAATAGCTCTAAACCTTATTATAATGCTGAGCAATCGGGTGAGCATTCTACTCAATTGGAAGTGGCGAGAATCGATGGTCATTTGCCTTTTGAATTATCTGCCGCGGCAAACTATGATTTAAGCTTCAATCATTTAACCGTATACCAGGATATGGGGTCGATTGATCAAGCGACGAAGACGATTGAAGCTGCTTTTGCTGCAAAAGTAGATGATGGTGATGAAAAAAAATCTATTTTGGATAATTATCGAGGTTTGTCTATTGAAATGCCGCTTATTGATCTCGCGGCGATTAAAGATTTCTTCAGTCCTGATGTGGTGCATAAACAACTTAGTCAACCTGCGGCACTTAAGGAATTAGAAGCAAAAATTTCATACCTGCATAAGTGGACACGTGGAATATTATCTAGCCAAAAAGTTACCATAGAAATATTTTCTGGTGAAACACTTGTAACTCAAAGAAAAGAGGTCGCATTACTTGAGGCGTTAGAGTTAGTGAGATCTACTGCCGCTGATAAAACAATTTCACTGCGTTACTTGAAGGCTAATAAAACAGTTAATTCATTATCTGCTGAGCTTTTGGATTTGAATAAAACCGAGGCTCAACTTCGCTTAAAGGATATTAATTCAAGTTCTTTTGATCTTGAATTAATGGGTACAACAGAGCAGTTATTGGCAATTTTGGAGGATGAACCTAGCTTATCACAGGGAACGTTGGTTGAGTTTGAAAAATCAAAACGAGTGGAACGCGATTTATATCGTGATTCATTGTTGCAATTATTACGCGAAAAACCAACAGATAAATTGACTGTTCGCTTTAATCTCTTAACGCGAGATCGCGCACTAACGATTATAGAACATTGTAATGAGGTAAAACTAAATTTACGTTGTAACGAAATTGATGTGGCCGCAAGTTTACCTGGTTTAGAAAGTGGAATAGCTAACGTACAGTTTACAAAATTAGATCAAACTGTGTCTACAGAACTGATCGGGCGCTTACGTGAGAAACGCCATGAATTTATTGTGAGTTTTGCCGATCTTACCAAAACTCAATTAGAAACAGTTGTTCGTGGAGCAAACCTTACACAAGAAGAGATAGATGTGACATCTAAGCCGTTGGCCACATTATTTTTAGATAAAGATAAACCAGAAGTAGAATTGGCAGAATTAGCCGCACGTGGCATGGAATACCTTTTAGAATTAAACGAGAGAAACTTTATTCCCTGGCGCTCCGTCATGACGGTTTCTTTATTAGCTGCTATTCAAATTTCTGCGGGGGCAGCCTTAGTTGTGTCTGGTTTTGGTGCTACAGTTGGAATGGGACTCATTACCGAAGGTGTTGCTGACGTAATAACAGCAGCTCGCGCGGTAATAACTCGGCAATTTACTTGGACTGATTACTGCAAACAAAAAGCAGTGAGTTTAGTGATTTCTGCAGCATGTATGGGCTTACAAGCAATAGGAAGTGCTGGTCGCGCTGTAAAAACTATGGTGACGGCAGCGAGCGAAGAGGTTTTAGTACAAGCGGGTGAGGCAGTAGTCAACAATGGGCGTGCGGTTGGTCAAACGTTAGTACAAAGCACCAAGCAATTACAAGTACTTGTTACGAAACATATTGGTGTGTCTTTAGCAGAAGCGGGTGCACGTGAAGTCTTAAATAATGCTGCAGACAGCTTATCACATGCAGCATTTGATCAATTTAAACCACAAATATCTGCAGCAATTCGTGCAGACGTTGATGTTAAATTTTGTGATACAGAACTAAGTCGCCTCGTTGCTAAGTTATATGTGTTAGATGAATTACAAAAGTCTTCACGATTTACACAACGCACAGATCATTTAGTTCATGAAATTTTAAATCCTGCCCGTTCATTTTGGCGTCAACAATGGGACTCTATTGGTTTACCGTTGGTGAAAGGATTGCTTTCTGCGCCAGATAAGTTACGTACTCCTGCTAGTGTCGGCTTTAGAATGGCTGGAATACTAAATGGAATAGGTGAAGTTATGTTTGTTATAGATCGCTTTCATGGTGAGCTACATCAACAATTAAAAGGGATTGATGCTGAGTTTTGTTCTATGCCAAGCTTGTTACAACAATATTGCGCGTTGACTGAGGAAGACGCTTTGGCAATTACCACGATGTTGCAACAGCACGATGTGATTCGTGATCATCAAATTATTTCTATTGAAAAATTGTTGAAGATTGACTTTAAAGCTTATCACTTGCATCAACCCAAGGTTGCAGGTTTCTTAAGAACATTACATGGAAAAATGAACCTGGTAGAGGCACGTCCCTTAGTGAGTATGATTGCTAGATTAATGACAGATCATATTATTCAAACTGCGGAATCACAATTGGTGATGCCACTGACTAGTTATGCTGTAGGAGAAGGAGTTAGTTTTGTTTCCTCGCAAATTCAGCAAGCAATTATACGTGCTGAAACTAAAGTAAAGATGAGTGAACTTGAGGCAGAATTGGTTGTATTAGAGACAAAAGATTCAGCAGAAGCCGCTAATGATGCAGTCGCAATATTAGGGGACTTAGCAGAGAGTCAAATGGTATTAGCTAGTGAACAAACATTAACTTACGGGGCTGAGATTCATCGTGTCGCCGATAAGAAAGTAATAGCTCATAGTCAATGTACTATGATATCTTCTGCCGCAAAAAAAGACGATGGTGTTAAACGATTATCTCCGCAATCGCAAGATGAAGTTTCTGCTTGTGCTGCAAGTGTACGGGAAGAGGGAACAGCTGATTTATCTATTATGGTAAAAATGGCAGCTGACAATGATGTGCCTTTAAAAATAGTAGATGCTAGCTATTCCCCGACTGAGCAGGATATAGCTAATAATGTCCAATTCGCAGTATTCATTCCTGGGGATTTAACGGCAGATGGTGCAGCAGAAATAGGTCATTGGTGTACTAAAGATAATTATGGGGATTTAGTTAGTATTGACTCAGAAGGTAATGATTGTGGATATGCTGTGATGTCACAACTCATTAGACAAGCTGGGAAAGGAGAAAAATCGGTAGCAGAACTGCGCGCTGAAACGGCTAACTCTATTGAAACTAGTCCATCTTTTTATTATGCACTCGAAGCACAACATTGGTTGCAATCTTATAATGCGAGTGCTGCTAATGATCTAGTGTTTAATGGAGGTAAAAAGAAGAAAAAAGAAGATATAGTATTGAAGATAGATGATCCTCAGATGAGTATAATCAATGATACTTATAATGCATCTCAAGCCAGTTATAATAGTAATTGTCAAACTATAGGTGAACTTGATCGTATTGATTTTAAAAAAGTTAAGGGATTCAATACGGCCATTGGGGTTTATAGAAATCGTAATAATGGAGATATTGTAATCGCTTTCCAAGGAACAGATTTTGAGCGGTGGAAATCTGTTGTAGATACTCTGCCTCTTGTTAGCGGAGTCGAACCAATTTGTACAGGTCATTCAGAAGTAACATTAAATAACTTTCTAACACAATTGCAGGGTTCTCATCCAGGTTCTAAAGTTATTTTAACAGGACATTCAAAAGGAGCAGCCCTTGCTTGCATATTATCAGAGAGATATGGTTTACCAGCTATTGTATATGATAATCCAGGTATTGGCGGTAGCCACGACTTTAATAAAGTTCTTAGTATTCAATCAACTCCAAATGCTGTAAATGGTCGCAGGTTTGCCATTGAGGGCGCAGTAAGTTATGGGACAGATGGCTTTGGAGGATCAATTACCGATATTTCCACTTTAAAAAGAGGAACTGTCCTTGATTTAAAAGATGGTGCTGGTTTATGTCGCCGTTTTTGTAGGTGGGTTGGTCATTTATTAGTAATGGATTCTCATGCGCTTAATCATATGGGAGATTTGATTAAGGACCATAAAAAAAATAAAAAGCACATTAAAGCAGCGTTACAAGAATTCGGTTATGGAGCTATTGATAATGAAGCAGAAGAGAGACTCCGAAGGGAAGAAGAAGCAAGACTTCGTAGAGAAGAAGAGGCGAGACTACGAATAGAAGAGCGGACACGGGTAGTAGATGAAGTGAGGCGGCGAAGAGAAGAGGATAGTCAGCGAAAAGCTGCTGGACTGCCAATAGATACTAGTCGGCCAGATCCAAGAAAAAAATCATCTAACGGTTTTTTTGCTGTAGTGGATCCATCTCAGGAAGGTACAGAGTTTCCAGGAACAATTATGCAAATAAAAATGGAAGAACAGCGGAGTCAAGCTCAGGAAACGCTTAGGCGAGCAGGGCTTTGAAGAGACTATGGTTAGGTTGATCAAATAAGTTATATTAAAAGATTTATGGGTTAATTAGCACCAGTTTTTGGACAAGATCATAAGAGTTTTTTTGCTTGCATTGATAATATGATAATCTACTTAATTCAGACCTTCAGCTTAGGACCTCTAACTATTTATCTGTATGCGTAGCTGAGAATAGTAAATGGTGATTTATCAATATTATTTAAATAGCGAATAAATTCTGTGATTGGTTGTATTGGCAAGTGATTATTATCTAATACCAACCAACTGTGATTTAGTTTAATCTTTTGAACTTTCATAATTAACTCCAACGATGATTAATAAATACGCTTAATTCTATCGTTGAAACTATCTTGGCCTACGGTCTGATTATCTATATTAAAGGTACTAGGAATAAATAGTATTTAAAGTATTCAATGATACATAACGTTCTATGAACTATATATAATATATCTTTTTACTTTGTTCATATAGGATTAATATGAATATTTTATTCATTTATTGATCGACATACCACCAGCAGAAATTTGCTTCCGTACTGATTAAGTGGTACACTTTAGTTTATGAGAGAAAACAATAAAAAAACAAAAGAAAATATAGTCTTTAACGGAGTTAAATTCGTTATTGAATGGTACTTTGACTATAAAGGGCACAGTAATGCTTTAGATTATTTTGAATCATTAACAGATGATGAACAAATAAAAGCTCTTGGTTTATTTGAGTTGATGGGGAATATAGGAGCCATTAAAAATAAAACAAAATTTAATTATTAAGAAGACAAGA
>CAMDMN010000024.1 GCA_945901965.1 Legionella genomosp. 1
CACTTTTCGACCATCAGAGCTACGATAAACGGTGTTATAAGCACCGAACCCTATTTCTTTCCACCTACTCATCAAATATTACCATTTATAAAATGGCGTCAAATTATCATAAATACTTACATAAATGCTAGCTATTTTTTTGTTAATTATTAAGTGGTTACGACAATATTGGGTGCACGCAAAACATTAATATAGTGTAGGTTGGGCCGTGGCCCAATGGCACTAGCCTAAGAGATTAAATATACAAAAATACGTCTTTGCGAGCGCATGCGAAGCAATCCAGCGACGTTTAAGGCCACTAGATTGCTTCGCTACGCACGCTTTGACGGAACCAATTAGCTTAAGGTTTTGGCCCAACCTACAAATACTTAAGGGGCAGATTTAGAACTAGATGCCTTAGTTGCAAGTGATCCGCCATCTTCAAACATGACCGGATGGTGATCAAAAAAACTCACTCTATACGATAATGAAAGATCTGGTAATTTATAAATTTGAACAGATAAGTTACTGAACTTGCTTTGAAGTAACAAAAGATCAATCATGCCAGTTCTATCTGGAATAACTGAGTCTAATTCACTATGAGGATCAGCTTTCCAGGATCTACCATCAACATAACACATTGGATTCGCCCTTATATCAATATTGTATATACTGGCAATTTGGTTTAATAAAATATCCCTTTTAATTTTAAATACACCTTCAGGTAAGTCAATATCTACGTTGCAATCAAGTAAAGACTCGTAACGGTGAGGCTCCCCACATAAAAAATCAAATTTTATTTTATGAATTGTCATGATCAACCTTTTTTATAATAAGATGAAAGAGCTCTTAATTTAAATATGAAATTTCTGGATGATGCTTCCCGAGGTTATGGGGAAGTTATATTAATCACCCAAAAATATCAGAAGCGGTTAATTGCTGATTCAATTGTTCATAGGCTCGTTTTGCTGGAGTATAATCAGGAAATTGAGTCAATAACTTACTAAGAATTAATCGTGATGATCTTTCATCACCTAGATTCCACTCATTTAATGCATCCATATACATTAAATCAGCTGGCTTTTGCGCTAATCCTGGAGCACTTATTGGTAATGGTTCAATAAAACTCGTACGAACTTGTGATTGTGCATCTAACCATTGCAACACTCGGCTTGCCTGTTGGTTACCATTTTCTTTGGCTAATTGCAGTAGTTTTTTACCTTCTTCTGGCATTTTTTTACCATCCATACCTTCATAAGCAAAAATGGCTAATTGATACTGAGCATATGCATTTCCAGTATCCGCTAATTCTTTATAATATTCTTTTGCTTTCACAGTATTTTTAAGCGTGCCTAAGCCAAATTGATAAATACGGGCTAATGCAAGCTTAGCCTTTGCATCACCACAATCCGCTGACTTCTGGTAATATCGAATAGCTTCACTAAAATCTAGTTTAGTTGCAACACCAGTTTCAGATAAAAGCCCAAGTTGATATAAGGCATCTTTATTACCTAAATCAGCGGCCTTTTTATACCAATATAATGCTTGCTCTTGATCTGTTGATCCATCTAATCCATTAAAATAAATACCGGCCAGTTGCACCATAGAAGGACTTAACCCATTATTAGCTGACTCTAAGTATTGATCTTTTGCTTTGGCAAAATCAACTGGTTGGCCCTTACCTTTATCAAAGATTAAGCCTAAATCAAATTGCCCGATAGAGTCATTAAGCTTTGCAGCAATATTATAACTTAGCTGAGCTTGCTTATAATCATCATCGACTGTCTCATATATAAATCCAAGGGCTACTGCTGCTGGAGCATAACTAGATTGTGCGGAGCTATACCATTTTTTTGCTAAGATATAATCAGGTTTAGTTCCAACAAGTCCTAATTGATATAAATTACCAAGTAAGTATTGTGCTTGTGCTTGGCCTTGTGTGGCTGCATCTGTATACCAGATTTCAGCATCAGCTAAAGAAACATCTCCACCTAAACCTTTTTCAAACATAAATCCTAATTTAAGCTCAGCATCCTTATCGCCCTTTGCAGCAAAATGATTATATATATCACGTGCCTGATTCATTTGTTTATCATCTTTTCCAATGGATAAATAATAATCTGCCAATAACAAACCTGCTTTGCTATTACCTAACTCTAGTGCCTTATTAAGCTCATTTAAGAAATCTTCACCTGATTGTTGCTTCATAACGGCAAGATTAAGATTTGCATATGAAAATTGTGCATCAGCTGCAGTTTGCAATAGCTCTTTACCTTTGGTTTGATCTTTAGATACTCCAATACCTTGACTATAATAAGTACCTAAAATAAATGCAGTTACTGGATTTGCTGACAGATGTTGATACCAATAAATAGCGTCATTTTGATTTTGATCTACCCCAATACCTCGATCATACATAAGCCCTAATAAAAGAGCTGCAGCAGAATTTCCTGCATCAGCCTCCTTCTTAGCTACTTCGAATGCTTTGGAATTTTTATCTTTATTTGCATCCATTGCATTAAAAAATGCTAATGGGACAGCGGCTTCAGCTACTCCAGATTTAAATGCTCCTAGATAAAGACTTTTGAGCATTTTTTCACGTTGTTGAATAGCTGCGACTGTTAATTCTTCTTTTTTCTCACGGGATAACATTTCTGCTAAGCGATACTGTGCTAAACCATAATCATTAGCTGCTGCAAGATCATACATCACGATAGCTTGATCATGATCAGGCTTAATAACAACACCTCCTGATGCATCTAAATAACCTAATTCAGAAATGAGCGCTAACGTATATTGTGCAAAATCATTTCCTTTAAAAGCGGCATCTCTTAATAAGCTAATTGCTTTTTCATAATCAGCTGGGATACCTTTGCCCTCAAGATATAACATCCCTAAATTATATTCTGCTCGTAAATCTTGCTGATCAGTTGCTAATTGATATTGTTTAATAGCTTCTTGCACATTTTTAGCAACACCTTTACCTTCATCATATATTTGTCCAAGGGTAAACTGTGCGGTGTAATCTCCTAAAACTGCGCGCTGTTCTAGGTGCTTCAAGAAATCTTCGTTATTTAAATTCGCTGGATTTTGGGCTATAGGATAGCGTGGAAAAGATGAAGAATTAGATTGTGTAGATGTACTTGATAAAGAAGTTGCTAATGCATTATAAAATTCACTAATAGGAATTTGGTTAGGATTCGTCATTTCGAATTTTGGTTTATACAATGAATCCCGTGTGATTATATCCATTCTAGGTGCTTGATTATAAGTATTTTCTTTTAAAGCATCTTTATTTGACCAATCATTAAAAATACCTTTTAATTTATAGCCAGATGCAGCTATTGTGCTAAATTTACCATTAGATAGCCATGAAGCTGCAGCTTCTTCTGAAGCGATTGGATTATCTTTAGCTGATATTGCGGCTTTTTGCTGCCATTCTTTCGCCAAATTTTCATTAATATCGATTCCTTTACCATTCTTATACATTTGTGCTACTGCAAGTTGCGCTTCAGATGAGCCATTTTGAGCAGCTTTCATCATCCACACAAAACCCAAGTTAGGGTTAAATAATGGACCTTTTTCTTGAGTATATAATCGTGACAAAGCCATTTCTGCTGGAATGTAGTGCGATATAGCTGCTTTTGTATACCATTCTTTTGCCTGCTGAATATCATTTTTCTTAGATGCTAATTCACCCTTATAAAATAAAGCAGGTAAATAACCGGTAGCGACAGACGCTGATATTAATTGATTTGCTTTTTCCTCATCTTTAGGGACGACACCACCATCAGTATACATTTTTCCAAGTCGCAATAAAGCTGCTGAATTATTATGTGCTACCGCTTTATTTAACCATAATAATCCTAATTTTTTATTGGAATCATGACGGCTATCAAGAAAATTTTCAGCCAATGTAGTCTCAGCAATACTATTTCCAGTTTTTGCAGCTGCTATATAATAATTACGGGCTAAGTCTTGATTTTTTTTAGTACCAACCCCAAATAAATAAGCTGCGGCGCAATACATTTGTGCTTTAGTATCATCAGGATTAGTTGCCGCTTTTTTATACCAATATAAGGCTTGCTCAGGATTTTTTTCTTGATTTAAAGAATAAGCGGCTAGTAGATGTTGTGCTGGAGAATATCCCTTTTGTGCGGCTTCCTTAAAATGGCTTAGAGCTGCTGTGGTATTTCTTAATTCACCATATCCATATAAATACATGCGTCCCATGTAATATTCAACAACCGGATCTTTTTCTTGGTTATTCAATAATGAAACCGCGGCTTTTACATAATTCCCTTGACGATAATCCATCAAGGTATCGTTGGAAGATGCTGCACTAGAGCTTGTACTAGCAATAACACAAATCCATGGCAATAGGCCGCTTTTCAATTTCATGGTGTTCACCTCTTATAATTTTTATTTATCGTGGAATAATTCCATAATGTAGCACTTCATTAACGGCGCCACCGCTAGTATTAGACTTTACTAACCAATAATTACCTTTATTATTTAAACCATATTTAACTCTAGCATATTCACAAACTTTTATGCTCTGTTCACAATCAACTATTTTGCCATAATTTGATTTTGCATCAGCAATAGAACATATATATTTAAGATCATTTTCGCTAGTTGATAAAACAGCCCATTGTCTTGGCTTAATTTCATGATTTAAATATAAAGAGCGTGAGCTATTATCTTTTAACATTTGATATAATTTAACAGGTTCAGATAATGAATTAAAAATAAAATAAAGAGACTGTTTTTCTCCTGTTTCTTCAGGTTGTAATTCAAGAATTTTCAATTGAAAACGATAACCTACATCACGACAACCCAAAGGCCGCTTCTCAGCCGCCTTTTGTAATTTATCTTCAGCCTTAACTACTTTATCCGTAGATTTTTGTGCAGCAATCGATACATTTGTCTGCATAAATAACACCATAATTAAAGCTGTACCGCTTAAATTTATTATTTTAGCGTTCATTGTATTCTCTCAGATGGAGTTGCAGGGAAATTACTATCAGGATTTACCCAAGCTGTGTTTGTTGACTTAGATCTTTTGGTAATCTTTGCAGATCCAAGTTGAGATGGGCTCAATGGCTTGCCTGAATAGGTTATGGGTCGAACAATTACTTTCGTTCCCATAAAATTATTACTAGCATTAGAAGCGTCAACCCATTGTTCATTAAGCCATTTTGCATCCCTTACAAACATGCGTACACAACCATGACTTGCACGATATCCTGGTATATCAGGTGATCCATGTAATGCTAAACCTTTATGAAAGTACATACAGTAAGGCATTTTTGCCCCACCTTTACCAACAGGGAATATATTAGATTTGCAACGTTCATTTTCCTTACTAAAAACTTGGAAAATCCCCGTCATTGTTCTACATGTTGGGCTGCTATTATCAGAACATCGATCACTACCCGATGAAATTGGACCCCATTTAACTAAATTACCATGCTGATCATATGCTCCCCACGCCAATTTATCTTGATCAACAATAATTTGCTTTTGATTTTCATCAGCAATTTGTAAAGGAAATGGTGATAGATCAAAAATAGTTACATGGGCTAAATCTTTAGGTACAACAATTTGTTTACCTGTCGACAATGAATTATAAGTTCTATTTACGCGCTGTACCAAATCACGCTGCCCTTCATCAGGAAATAACTTCTCCCACGACTGCCCACTACCTACCTTCACGCATTCATACTGTGGATAGTCACATAAGCCTAATCCATAATAAACAGGCTTATCATCTAAATTAGAGGATTTTGCTATTAAAGGGAAACAACACACAATTATTATTATTATTTTTTTCATATTGATATCCAAATTAATTAATCCTTTAGGAAGCAAGATGCACATTTATATTTTTTAATAAAAATATATTAATACATCCTGCCCTCTTTCATTGTGTCGGTCACATTTAAAAAAAGTTTAGTAATTTTTTATAAATTTATTTTTTAGCTCCCAAATACGC
Source organism: Legionella genomosp. 1 (assembly GCA_945901965.1). GTDB lineage: Bacteria > Pseudomonadota > Gammaproteobacteria > Legionellales > Legionellaceae > CAMDMN01. Next base: position 5,978 of record CAMDMN010000024.1, read on the forward strand.
AATCCCGAGTGCAACATTATAGCGCCACATTAGTTCAAAACTAGCCCTTAATTTATTTCCGAACGACCTGTAAATGTTTTTCTCGCTTTCTTTTTTCATTACGTACATGGTGTGTTAATACTTGTCGTATATAGGGCTGGTAGCCTAATCCATCTTCTCCAGCTAGATCTTTAAGATCGTCAATTAAGCTCTTTTGTAATCGTATAGAGATAACTTGGAGTCCTAAATTATCATCCACCAATTTTTCGTGCTCGGGAGATGCTTTGCGCACAAACGATTCTGTGGCACCCAATTCACGTTTTTCCCATGCGTCCTCTGAATGAATTTTATGCGTATCTTTCATAAATATTTACCTCATTATCATTAGGTGTATAAGCCGTTTTTATTTCATAGGTGCCATTTGACAGCTCTATGAATACTATTTTAAGTAACCGATCATGATCAGTCTCAGCAATAAACCAGAGCGTCGGAGGATTGGTTTTATGATCAACCCGTGTATCTTCTAGAAATCCCTTCGTTCTGTTAAAAAAGCACTCAAAAACTTCTGCTGGTGTAACTTGGTGCTTTTTTTCTAGCTTTTCAGCGATCCGCTTACTTATTTTAAAATTATCATTTAACATCTTAATTGTAGTCCTTTGTATATACAAAAGCAATATTTTTTACTTTGGTTATGCTGTTGCTTCGTTCTATTCATTGATCTTATTGGTTAATTTTTCTATCTAAAGTACATGTGCTCTATAAAGTAAATTTTACGTTTATGGTCTCAGTCTAAGAATCGCTTTGCCGATAATATAAATAATTTAGGCCACTAAAATATTATTTCCAAAGTGGAGTTTTATACTTTTAGATTAGCATCTACCGAAGCTAAAACAGGTATAGTTAAGACGAGGGATCTCCGAAATTGGAACCATGCAACATTCAGGGGATCCTTCACGCAAAAAACACGCGCTCTGGATGACGTACATTAATTTAGCTAATTAATAACCTCACTCACTTTACCTTCATATTTTTTATTCTGTCTATTTTCTTGCCATGTTTGGATTAATACATAAAATACTGGAACAAAAACTACGGCAAGGCAAGTAGATGCTAACATCCCACTACATACTGCGATTCCAATTGATTTTCTGGCACTGGCCCCAGCCCCTGTTGCAAATACTAATGGTAAAACACCCATAATAAATGCAAATGATGTCATCATAATAGGACGAAACCTTGTTTTAGCACCTAAAACTGCGGATTCAATAATAGATTTTTTATCAATCAACCGATGCTCGCGTGCTACTTCAACAATTAAAATAGCATTTTTAGCGGCCAAGGCTATTAATAATAATATACCAATTTGTGTATACATATTATTTGCAAGACCTAAAGCTTTTAACGCTAAAACTGTACCAATTAATGCTAAAGGAACACTGAGAAGAATTGCTGCGGGCGTTAACCAATTTTCATATTGACCCGCTAAGATTAAATACACTAAGACCAAGGATAAAAGAAAAATATAGTAACTCATATTTCCAGCTACTTTTTCTTGATCAGCGGTACTTGTCCACTCATATCCTACGCCTGGTGGTAAATTATCATTGGCCAATTGTTCAAGCTTTGCAATTGATTGGCCTGAACTATATCCCTGCCCTGAAATACCATTAATACTAGATGATGGATAAAGGTTATAAAGCGATATAATTGCAGGGCCTAGATCTCTTTTAATATCAGTTAAAGTACCCAATGGCACCATGTCACCTGCTTTATTTTTCACATAAAAGTAACGTAGATCATCAATCGTCATACGAGATTTGGCTTCAGCTTGCACATAAACCTGAAATACCTGGCCAAATTTGGTGAAAAGATTTACATAAGAGGAACCTAAATAAGTTTGCAAAGTACCAAATGCATCACTTAAAGATACGCCTAAAGTCTCGGCTTTAGTTCTATCAATTGGTGCTAAAATTTGAGGGACAAAAGCGCGAAAAGATGTCATTAATTTCGCTATCTCAGGATAAAAAGTGCCTTTATCAATCAATTGATCAGTTACAACCTGTAATTTTTGATAATCAAATGAACCATCTTGTACTTCTAATTGCATTTGAAATCCACCAGATAAACCTAATCCTTGAATTGGAGGAGGGACTACAACCATCACTTTAGCACTAAGTGTTGATGCTGCAATGTCATTTAATTTCTTATATAGCTCAGGTAAGCTCGCATCCTTCCCTCTTTCGCCCCAATCTTTAAACATTACATATAAAATACCTGAGTTAGAAAGACTTGCGTTATTATCCATTAAAGAAATACCATCAATGGCAATTATATTTTCAATGCCATCAATTTTTGCGACTTTGGTTCGTAATTCATCTAAAACCGCATCGGTTCGATCTAAAGAAGCACCATCAGGTAAAAGCACATTTAAAATCATATATCCCTGATCTTCTAACGGAATAAACCCAGTAGGAACTCGGCTTAGACCAAATATAGCTATAGCTACTAGTACTAAACCAATAACACAAACTCGCCCTGGCTTTTGTACAAGTTTATCAATAAAATTTGCGTATTTAGCCTCAATTGGATTATATATTTGGTCAAACTTTCTAAAAATTATATTTTTCTTTTTATTAGGATCAATTGGCTTAAGCCACATAGCACACTGCGTAGGCTTCAAGGTCATTGCATTAATAGCACTTATAAAAGCAGTTGCTGCAATTACCAAAGCAAATTGTGAATACATAGCACCAGTCAAACCAGGCATGAAACCTGCTGGAACAAATACCGCCATAAGTACTAAGGTAATACCAAGAATAGGACCAATAAGTTCTTTCATTGCTAAAATTGAAGCTTCTCTTGGTGCCATATTATGCTCGATATGACGAGAAACACCTTCAACAATTACTATCGCATCATCAACCACGATACCAATAGCCAATACTAAAGCAAATAATGTTAGTAAATTTATAGTAAACCCTAAAGCTAACATAGCAATAAAGGCGCCGATAATTGTTACAGGTACAGTTGTTGCCGGGACCAAAGTTGCACGAAAATTTTGTAAAAAAACTAAAATAACTATTAATACTAAAATTCCTGCTTCAAATAAGGTGTGATAAACTTCACTAACAGACTCTTTGACAAATATAGTTGTATCAAAAGGAATAGTATATTTAAGTCCTGGTGGAAATTGTTTTGACATTTTTTCAACGGTTTTACGAACCTGTTTAGCGACATCTAACGCATTAGCTCCTGGAAGCTGATAAATTCCAATAGCAGCAGCAGGCTTTCCATTAAGCTTTGCCAGCTGATCATAGTTAGATGATCCAAGCTCAACCCGACCAACATCTTTAATCCGCACGACTTGTGCTGTAGAGCTTGAATTTGCATTTTGATTAGAATCTGTAGCGACACTCTTAATAATTATATTGGCAAATTCCTCAGGGTCACTAAGTTGACCTGGTACATTTACTGTAAATTGATAGGCATTTTTGCCATTAGTTGGTGGAGAAGCAGTTTGTCCCGCAGTAATTTCTTTATTTTGACTATTAATTGCTGAAGTTACATCACTAGGATTTAAAGAGTAAGAGTACATTTTTTGTGGATCAAGCCAAATCCTCATGGCATAAGAGCCTGATCCAAAAATACCTACATTACCAACCCCAGGCAACCGCTCCAATTCATTTTGCATATTAATCGCTGCATAGTTATTAAGAAATAACCCGTCATATTCATCATGCTCTGAAGTTAGAGTAATAAATTGTAAAATTGCTGTAGACTTTTGCTGCACTAAAACACCTTGTTGCTGCACTGCTTGCGGCAACTGCGCCATCGCAGCTTGCACACGATTTTGCACTAAGGTTTGAGCATAATTAAGATCGGTGCCAATCTCAAAAGTTATAATTAAATTATATGCGCCATTATTAGTACTAGTAGATTGCATATACAACATCTTTTCCACACCATTAACCTGCTGTTCTATTGGTAAGGCAACGGTTTTAATTAAAGATTTGGCATTTGCTCCAGGATAAGAAGTAGTAACTTGAATTGTAGGCGGCACAATGGCTGGATATTGAGCTACCGGTAATATAGCAATGGCAATAACCCCTAAAAATACCAAAAGAATTGCTATCACATTGGCTAATACAGGCCTATCAATAAAAAATTCAGAAATCATAGTTAGACCTTATCATTTTTAAGAGGAGCTACACGATGTCCAGGGATTGCATTTTGCAAGCCAGAAATAACTACTCTTTCATCAGCTAAAAGTCCTTTTGTAATAGCGCGCATACCTTGCTCCAAACCACCTAATACTACTCGCTTTACCATAACTTCATCATTTTTATTTAAAACTAAGATATAAGCCCCAATTTGATCATAAAGAACTGCAGTATCCGGTATCGTTAATTGTGGTTTAGGTAATGAAATAGGGATTCTTATTTCCACAAAAAGACCTGGCAATAAATTAAGATCTTTATTAGTTAAAAGCGCTCGAAACTCCATCGTTCCGGTTGATGCATTAAGGCCCGTATTTACAAAATTTAACTGGCCCTTATGCAGAAATTTAGTTTCATTTTGCATGCGGACAAAGACAGGTATCGTTGCTAAATCTGTAGGTTTAAAATTATTAGCTTTGGCAGCTTCCCGAACTTTAATTAAATCAAGCTCACTAAGATTAAAATATACATAGATAGGATCAATCTGATCTATTGTTGCCAAATCAGTTGCTTTTCCATTACCCACTAAATTACCAGGATCAACAAGATGCCTACCGATACGACCATCAAATGGGGCAAGAACATGGGTATAACTATAGTTAATGTCAGCATCGACCTTATTAGCTATTGCTTTATCAATTTCTCCTTGGGTTCTTTCAGTTTCTGCTCGCCATTTTTCGACATTATTAAGTGATGTTGCATTTTGCTTATACATAAGCTGTTGTCGTTTAAATTCAGATGTATTATATGCATATAGGGCTTTTTGTACGGTAACTGCAGCTTCTGCTTCTTTTAACTTTTCAAGATATGGTTCTGGCTCTATTACAAACAACTCTTTACCTTTTTTAACAAAAGTTCCATCAACAAATTCTACTTTTTCTAAATAACCTTCAATACGCGCAACTAAATTAACTGAATTATATGCAACCATTGTACCTGTCTGAGTCACATAGGTAGTTATCGGAGTCAAAATTGGCTTATTCACCACTACCGATGGAAGTGCTTGCACTTCGGGCTTAGTAGTGGACAATTGTTTAAGGATCCAACACAACATAATAAAAATAATAATAAACAAAACAATTTTTTTAACTGTATTTAATTTTTCAGAGTTCATGCTAATCACCAATTTGGTAAATAAATTTCTTCTAATTGTTTCGTTCTACTTGCCGGTGGCACGTGGTTTTGTGGCTTTAGTAAACTCCCCCAATTAGTGCGCACTGCCATTTCTTTTTTAATCTTCTCTGGAACAATATCATTACATTGTCGAATTTGCCAACCGCCACCTAAAGCACGATAAAGAGCAACTAATGCCTTGGGAATATCTCCTTTTGCAATAACTAATGACTTTTGCACCCTAAGTTCTTGTCTTTCTGCATCAAGCACTGGGGTAAAATCAGATTCCCCCTCTCGATAACGAACCATAGCTAAGTGAGTAGATTTGATAGCCGCTGTATTTGCTATACTAAGAAACCTTTCAGATTTTTTCACCTCAATAAATTGTGTAATATTATCTTGAACTTCTTGTTGCGCTTGTAATACCAAATTAAGATATTTTAATAATGCCTGTTGCAACGCTGCATCTTGAGCTCTTACAGCATTAGTTATCTGCCCATAATTTAATATTGACCAATTTAAACTAGGGCCTGCTGAAGCGGTTCGATTCGACCAATTAAAAATCTGACTAAGGTTATTAGGCGCTATCGTATTTGCACCAAAAGCAAAAGTGCCCGCCAATGAAAGAGATGGATATAAATTAGCTTTAACAGCTCCAATAGATTCAGATTGAACAATTGCATCCATCCGTGCTTGGTATATATCAGGACGATTAATTAATGATTCTCGAGGAATACCTACGGCAACTCTTGATGGTGCCTTAGGAATACCATGTTTTTTTAGAATTAAGGCATCAATATTATTCGGTGTAGTACCTAAAAGTACGGCTAAGGCATCTTTCTGCTTTTGTAAATTAGCGACATATTGTGGCAATGTAGATTGAGTTTCCGCAAGCTCGGTTTTTGCTTGCTCTACATCAAGTAGACTTGCTTCACCTGCGTTAAAACGAGCTTTTGCAATTTTGTACCCCATAGCTTGAACTTTAATATTATCTTTGGTTACTTTAATCAGATTTTCTGTAGTTCTAATATCTATATATACTGTAGCGATATCAGCTGTAAGTGTTACTAAAGCAATATCATAAGCTGCGAATGATGATAAAAATGCGGCATTATTAGCAAGGATTGCGCGGCGATATTTACCCCAAAAATCAATTTCCCAATTAGCCGAAAAACCTAAAAGCGCTGTATAAAAATTAGATGGCAAAACTTGTTGCAATGAACCACCACCAATACGGTTATAATTTAAACTTCCAATCATAGCCTGTTGTTGTGGATACAAAGCACCTACCGCTTGTGCAAGTGAAGCTCTTGCTTTTAAAACATTAACGCCTGCAGATTGCAATGATAAGTTATTTTGATAACCTTGATTAATTAAAGCAGTTAAGTTTGGATCTTTAAAAACCGCCCACCAATTAGCATTTTTAATTCTAGTTTCTTTAACCGAGGAATCTCTTTTCAACCAATGATCAGCAACATCTTTTTTAGGCTCTTTATAATTAGGACCCACCATCATGCAAGCGGTTAATAATAATAAAGATAATGTCGTAAGAAGCTTAAACATATATGCATCGATTCCATGACTAAAGTGAATGGTCCTTTATCTAAAATCACTCTATCATGTTGACATAATTATTGTAAGATCATATCTCGACTAATAGTCTAGCTAATATATAAAGTTTATCACCATGGTTTCATTAAACAATGTGAGACGACTCATAAAGACTTGCATAATCAACGCTATCAAAAACTATTATCAACATATACTTTGATTACTTAAAATCAATAAAATAACCTTCTGTATTTATGGTTCACATAGACATCATCTTTGATATGATTCATTTAGAAATCAACTTTGGAGGACTGGGTCAGACCCTCGAGATTCATGGATCTGAGTTAAAAAATAAGATATTTGTGGCTCATCTTTTATTGGAAGCGATTAAATATTGACCGTTTTAATATTATTTTGTAGAATGATTTTAACTTAATCTTTTTGGGCATCTAATGTTCTTTGATACTTCAGCAACACCTAGAACAAAAACAGACATAAGCTACGACCAAATCGTGACCTATGCAAAATTCATCTCTGTTGAATCCAAGGCATCATACAATAAGGGAATTGGTCTTAGTCACCCAATTAACCTAATAGCCAGAACTTGCTTACACGATTTAGTTAATATAGTAATGGATATGCAGCACAGTGTAGTTAGTGAGGATAGAGATCTCACCGGCGCAATATATTTGATTAACTATCTAGAAAAACGCTTGAAGGAAATACGTGCAATTCGTGCGCCTACTGATACCTCCATTGCTGAGGCCTTACTTACTAATAAAAAAATTATACTTGAGCCTAAACTATATTCACTTAATAGAATGTTGAGCTTTCTTATTTTTATCTCAAATAAGGATATACGGTTTGAATTAAAGCATAGATTACCTCCTAAAGTTTGCTTTACTCTCGATTGGGAGGTCCTATCACGTGTCTTCATCAATTTGGCCACTAATGCCATTAAATCGATGGACAATGGCACAATCACTATAAACATTAGCGCAGAAATAATATCAGGGACTAACGCTAATTTCAAAATTATAGTAGATGATACAGGCAAAGGGATCCCAAAAAGGCTACGAGAAAACATTTTTACCCTAAAGGATATCACAAGAGATGAACCATGCGGACAAGGGTTGGGCTTGCACTTTTGTAAAATGGCAATTGGTGGTGAGCTTGACGTTGACACGTTAACTGCCGAAGAAGAAACTCTTAGAGCAACCGGTGATACGACAATAATTAGTCAAAGAGAGTCCCCAGGGACAACCTTTACAGGCAGCTTCAACTGCGAATACTTTCCAGCATCAGAAGCAAGTTATGCAGAAGAAGATTCGATCGCTAAAACAATTTTTAATATCACATCTTACGAGCCCTTATCAAAATCAGAAACAAGTGCATTCGGCATCGATTTTGCACATGTGTGGTTAGAAAATTTTAATAATATAAAAGCGCTAGTTATAGAAGATTCTCCAACGACCACTAGAATAATCCAAAAAGATGCGCCAAAAACATGGCAATTTAAGCCGAATGCAAATGAGTTTATGAAATCATCATTAAAGCATGATCTCGAGAGATATCAGTTTGATATTATTATCATTGATAATAACCTAGGGACTGATGCAGAATGTTCAGGATTTGAATTTGCAATAGCCGCTCGTGCCGCAGGTTTTACTACCCACATCATTATAGCTTCTGCAGATGATGACCTTCCTGAACGAATAAGCAGCATCGAAAATTGCTCATATCTTCCAAAGCCTTACACCTTCGTT